>JAOUFA010000008.1 GCA_029858545.1 Betaproteobacteria bacterium | reverse complement strand
CCTCGACTTCGGCGCGCACTCGCGCCTCCGCCTCGGCCTTGATGCGAATCGCATCCGCCTCGGCACGCGCCCGCGCCACGGCTGCCTCGCGCTCGGCCTGCGCTCGGATCTGCGCGGCTTCGCGTTCGGCTCGTGCGCGCGTTTCGGCCTCTTCGCGCAGCCTCTGCGCAGCGGCCGCCTGCTCGCGCGCACGGCGTTCCGCCTCGCCGCGCGCACGCGCGGCCAGATCGACCGGGGGAGCAGGCGGTCGTGCGGAAGAGGCCGGAGGAGCCTGGGTGAAATCGAGGTCCAAATCGCCGCTATCCGTGGCAGCACCCGACACGGGTGCCGCCGCCCGCCCACCTGCGGCAGGCGCAGCACCACGCGTTTCGACCAGGCGGATGAACCCCTCGCTCTCCAGGCGCTCCATCAATTGGTGGAATTGCGCCTCCGCGATCTTGTCGAAACGGTCGGCCAATTCGGAAACCGTGGAACGGCCGTCGATCGCCTGCAGTACCAGGCGATCGCCACGCTGCAGCAGGCTGGTTCTGCCGTTGGCTTCCTGAACGCCTTTGCCGGTCTTGGAGAAAACTGCTCGCGAATTCATTCTTCCGTCGCTTATGTGCGGTTGCGGCGAATACGGGTCGGGTCGGGCCGTGCAATGCCTTGCTTCGGGCTTTGGTACGCTAGCTAGCGCTGGATTATAAACAGATGCGCTTGCCGCGCACATGAACAAATCCATGCGCGGGCGCACCGGAATAGGACCGACTCTCAGCCTTTTTCGCCAACCCCCCCGCCACCTGGGGTTTCGATCACGAACGCGTCCCCGGCCGACATCCGAATGCGCTCCATCGGGCCGAGGTCGACGCGACTGCCGTCCCGACGCAGCACGTAGTTGCGCCCGGGCTGACCCGGCCCGCCTCCCGCCATACCGTGCGGCGCCGTGCGCCGGCGCCCCGACAGAATCGCCGCACTCATCGGCTCCAGAAACTTGAGGCGGCGCCGCACCCCATCACCGCCGGCCCAGCGCCCCTGCCCCCCCGAGCCGCGCCGGATCTCAAAGCTCTCCAGCAGCACTGGAAAGCGCCACTCCAGCACCTCGGGATCGGTCAACCGGGAGTTGGTCATGTGAGTCTGCACCGCGTGCGCCCCCGCGAATCCCGGCCCGGCCCCGGCACCCCCCGCGATCGTCTCGTAGTACTGATAACGATCGTTGCCGAAGGTGAAGTTGTTCATCGTTCCCTGGGAGGCGGCGAGCATGCCGAGCGCGCCGTAGAGCGCATCGGTGACGCACTGCGAGGTCTCAACATTGCCGGCCACCACCGCTGCCGGGTAGCTCGGATTGAGCATCGAGCCCTGTGGCACGATCACTTCCAGCGGCGCGAGACAACCCGCGTTGAGCGGAATATCCTCGTCGATCAGCGTGCGAAACACATACAACACCGCCGCCATCGTCACCGCCCTGGGAGCATTGAAATTGTTCAACAGCTGAGGCGAGGTGCCAGTGAAGTCCACGGTCGCACTCCGGCGCGCAATGTCAATGCGGATCCGCACGCGGATCAACGCGCCGTTGTCGAGCGGCAATGCGAACTCGCCGTCCTTCAGCGCCCCGATCTTGCGTCGCACGGCCTGCTCGGCGTTGGCGCGCACATGTCCCATGTAAGCGCGCACCGCCTCGATGCCGAAATGCCCGACCATCCGTCGCAGTTCCTGCACGCCCTTCTCGTTCGCGGCAATCTGGGCGCGCAGATCGGCGAGATTCTGCGCCACGTTGCGCGCCGGGTGGGGTGCACGAGTCAGCAGCGCGACAGTTTCCGCCTCGCGCAGCCGGCCGCTCTCGACGAGCAGAAAATTGTCGATCAACACCCCCTCTTCGTCGACGGTCTTCGAGTCCGGTGGCATCGACCCGGGACTGATACCGCCAATGTCCGCATGGTGCCCGCGCGAGCCGACGTAGAACAGCAGATCCTCGCCGCGCGCGTCGAACACCGGCGTGACGACGGTGATATCGGGCAGGTGCGTTCCGCCGTTGTACGGCGCGTTCAGCATGTACACATTGCCCGCACGGATACGTCCTGCGTTGCCACGAATCACCGTACGGATCGACTCGCCCATCGAGCCCAGATGCACCGGCATGTGCGGAGCATTCGCAATCAGATTGCCATCGGCATCGAACACGGCACAGGAGAAATCCAGTCGCTCCTTGATATTGACCGAATGCGCCGTGCTTTGCAGGCGCAACCCCATCTGCTCGGCAACCGACATGAACAGGCTGTTGAAGATCTCGAGCATCACGGGATCTGCACCGGTACCGAGCGCCGTTTCGCGCGCCAGCGGCAGGACCCGCTCGAGCACCAGATCGCGGCGCTCCGTGACGCCTGCGCGCCAGCCCGGCTCAATGACCGTGGTCGAGTTGCTTTCAGAGATGATCGCCGGTCCGTCTAGCGCATCACCCGGCGTCAGCACCGCGCGCAAGTAAAGGGGGGTTGCGTGCCACGCCCCGCCGCTGAACATGCGCACCACCGCGGCGGGCGACGGCAGTCTTCTCCCGACCGTCGCATTTCCGAGCGCGGCTCCATCGCCGCCGCCAATGCGGCGATCGCGAAGATCCACTCCGACTTCTCCCGCCACCTCTTCCTCGGCTCCCCGCACCTCTACCGAGACCGCCTCGACGATCAGACGCCGTTCAGGCATCAGGAAGGCAAACCGCTCACGGTATGCCTTCTCGAACGACGCTGTCATCTCGGAAAATGCAGCCGCCGGGACGATCAGCGCGGTGTCGGTACCGTCGTACTTGAGATGTACCCGCTGCTGGACGGCAATCCGCGCCGACGCCATTCCCTGCCGCATCAGTTCCTTGCGCGCCTCGTACGCAAGCGCCGCCAGAGTTGTCTCGAGTGTCGCGATCAGATGCTCGGCAAGCGGCGCCTCGACGGACTTCTCCCGCAACACCGTCTGCTCGGCGACCCCCATTCCGTAAGCGGAAAGCACGCCCGCGAAAGGATGGATGAACACCCGCGTCATGGCAAGTGCGTCGGCGACCAGGCATGCGTGCTGACCCGCCGCCCCGCCGAAACAGTTGAGCGTGTACTCGGTGATATCGCGTCCGCGCTGCATCGAGATGTGCTTGATCGCATTGGCCATGTTGGCGACGGCGACGCGAATAAATCCCTCGGCGACTTCCTCTGGCAAGCGGGCGCTGCCGCTCGCGCGATCGATCTCGTCGGAAAGCTCGCTGAAACGCACGCGCACGAGCTCCGCATCGAGCGGCTGCCCGCCATGCGCGCCGAACAAGCGCGGAAACCAATCGGGCTGGATCTTGCCGAGCAGCACGTTGGCGTCCGTGACGGTAAGCGGCCCGCCGCGCCGATAGCAGGCTGGCCCCGGATCGGCGCCCGCCGACTCGGGGCCGACGCGATAGCGGGCGCCATCGAAGCGCAGGATCGATCCTCCGCCCGCTGCCACGGTATGAATGCCCAGCATCGGCGCCCGCATCCGCACGCCCGCAACCAGTGTCTCGAATTCGCGCTCAAATTCCCCGGCAAAGTGCGACACGTCGGTCGAGGTTCCGCCCATGTCGAACCCTATGATCCGGTCGAAACCCGCCCTGCGCGCGCTGTATGCCGCGCCGACGATTCCGCCCGCCGGACCGGAGAGGATCGAGTCCTTACCCTGGAAGCGGCGCGCTTCGGCGAGCCCACCGTTCGACTGCATGAACAACAACCGCACTCCTTTGAGTTCCGCGGCGATCCGATCCACGTAGCGCCGCAGAACCGGTGATAGATAGGCATCGACCACCGTGGTATCGCCGCGACCGACCAGCTTCATGAGCGGGCTGACGCGGTGCGACACCGAGATCTGTGCGTACCCCTCCTCGAGCGCGATTTGCGCGATCCGCGCCTCGTGCGCGGTATAGCGGTAGCCGTGCATCAGCACGATCGCGACCGAGCGCAAGCCCTCGTCGCGCGCCGCCCGCAACGCGGCGCGCGCGCCCGCTTCGTCGAGCGGCAACAGCACATCGCCGTGCGCGCCGACCCGCTCGTCGACCTCGATGACGCGGTCGTAGAGCATCTCCGGCAGCACGATATGGCGGTCGAAGATGCGCGGCCGGTTCTGGTAGGCGATGCGCAGTGCGTCACGAAACCCGCGCGTAATGCACAGCAACATCGGTTCGCCCTTGCGCTCGAGCAGGGCATTGGTTGCGATCGTGGTGCCCATCCTCACCACTTCGATCCGTTCGACGGGAATCGGTGCCTCGGGCGCGATGCCCAGGAACTCGCGAATTCCCGCCAGCGCGGCGTCGCGGTGGCTCTGGGGATTCTCCGAGAGCAGTTTGCGCGTCTCGAGCACTCCGTCGGGGCGGCGCGCGACGATGTCGGTGAAGGTACCGCCGCGGTCGATCCAGAACTGCCAGCGGCGTGAGGGAGTGCCCGGTGTCATGCGTCCGCCTATTCTACGACGCGCCGCGGCGCCGTCGCGACCGGGGTCTGTTAAACTGCGCCGCCCCCGATGCCGCCCGCCCCAGACTCATTCCGACTGACCGCTTTACTCGGCGCGCTGCTCGCGATCTCGTCGCTCGCGATCGACAGCACGCTTCCCGCGCTGCCCGATTTGGCCCAGGCTCTGGGCGGGGGACCCGGCGCCGCGCAATTTACCCTGACCGCAGTGTTTGGCGGCGTTGCGATCGGGCAGCTCGTCTGGGGTCCCGTCTCCGACCGGATCGGCCGCCGCCCGGCGATCCTCGCGGGACTCGCGCTGTTCCTTGTCTCCAGCGCGGCGAGCGCCGCAGCGCCGGGGTTTGCCTCGCTGACCGCGTTGCGCTTCGCGCAGGGGTTTGCGGTGTCCTGCGGCCCGGTGCTCACACGCACCGTGGTGCGCGACCTGTATGCCCACGAGCACGCGGCGCAACTCCTTGCACGCGTGTTGGTGATCTTCAGCATCATGCCGATCGCGGCGCCGCTCATCGGTAGTCAGCTGCTCATGGCCTTCGGCTGGCGTGCCGCCTTCGTTTTGCACGCGCTGGTCGCCGCCGCGGTGCTGATCGCGGTATCGCGCGGTCTGCCGGAAACCGCGCCGGCCGACCGTGCGCCGCCGCCCGCGCGCCGCATCGCCGCCGTGTTCGGCAGCCTGCTCGCCGATCGGCGCTTCGTCGCACCCTATGTCGTCATGCTCGCCGCGCAGACCGGCATCATGGCATGGGTGACCCACTCGGCGTTCGCATTGGTGCGCGGCATCGGAGTGACCCCCGCGCACTATGCCCTGCTGTTTTCGTTATCGATGCTCGGTCAGATCAGCGGCGCCTGGGCGAGCAGCCGCGTCGTCATGGGACGCGGCATCCCGGCAATGCTGCGCAAAGGGACGCGTCTGGCCCTGTTCGCCGCCCTCGTCATGACACTGCTCGATCTCGCTGGAATTCGCCACTGGAGCGCGGTGGTCGGACCGATGTTGTTGTATATGTTCGCGACCAGCTTCATCGTGCCGCACGCAACCGCCGCGGCGCTTTCGCCCTTTCCGCATGCCGCCGGAAGCGCCTCTTCGCTCATCGGTGCGATCCAGTTCGCCTTCGGTGCCGCGGTCGGCGCCGGGCTCGGCGCGGTCTTCGATGGTACAGCCCGGCCAATGATATGGGTTATTGCCGCCTCCGCGATCTGCTCGGTGCTCGCGGAACGCCGGCTGTACCGGCCCCTCGCGGCAAGGCCCCGTTAGCATGGAATCCGTCGATTGCGTCGTGATCGGCGCCGGCGTGGTGGGTCTCGCGGTCGCGCGTGCGCTCGCGCTGCAGGGACGCGAAGTTGTCATTCTGGAAGCCGAGGATGCGATCGGCCTGCACACGAGCTCCCGCAACTCCGAGGTGATCCATGCCGGAATCTACTATCCTCGGGATTCGCTCAAAGCACGCACCTGCGTGCGGGGTCGCGTGCTGCTCTATGAGTACTGTACCAAGCACGACATTCCGCATCGCCGCTGCGGCAAGCTGATCGTCGCCACCGATTCCGCGCAGATCGCGGATCTCGATGCAATACGTGCCGGGGCGCACGGCAACGGCGTGCCCGACGTCGACTGGGTTCCCGCGTCGCAGGCGCTGGCGATGGAACCCCAGCTCGCCTGCGTCGCGGCGTTGCATTCACCGTCCACCGGAATCATCGACAGCCACGCGCTGATGCTCGCCTACCTCGGCGAAGCCGAGGATCACGCCGCAATGCTCGCGTTGCGCAGCCCGGTGCTGCGCGGCGCGCTGCGCGACGACGGTACGATCGAGATCGAGATCGGTGGAGCCGAGCCCACGCGTATTGCGGCGCGCTGCGTGGTGAACAGTGCAGGTCTCACCGCACCGAGCCTCGCCCGACAGATCGACGGCTATCCCGATCAGCGCGCGCCCAAGGAGTATTACGCCAAGGGCAACTACTATGCGCTGGCGGGACGCGCTCCCTTCACACGCCTGGTCTACCCGGTGCCCGAGCCCGGCGGACTGGGCGTTCACCTCACCCTCGATCTGGCCGGTCAGGCACGCTTTGGCCCGGACGTCGAATGGGTCGAGCGAATCGGCTACGAAGTCGACCCGCGCCGCGCCGAGCGCTTCTACGCCGCGATCCGGTGCTACTGGCCCGGACTTCGCGATGGCGCCCTTGCGCCGGGCTACGCCGGCATTCGTCCGAAGACTTCGGGTCCGGGCGAGCCCGCCACCGACTTCGAGATTCAGGGCCCGTCGGCGCACGGCATTCCGGGGCTCGTGCACCTGTTCGGCATCGAATCGCCGGGGCTGACCGCGAGTCTCGCGCTCGCCGAGGAAGTTCTGGCGGCGTTGCGCTGAGGGCATGGAACACACCGCGTCGACGGGGTAACGCCGCGCCAAGCGGGCATTCTTGCAGTGCCATCGATCGCGGTCGCTTCCGTTCCGGACCCGCACTCGTCCGAATGGCTGATGGCGCCGCGCGCCGCGAGGCTGTCTAATCGTTGGGGAAAGGACAGGCGGCGCGAAGGCCAAACCGGCACCGCAGAAATTCTCCTGATGGCGCAGATGCAGTTCGTCGAATCGTACAAGTTCTGGGATGTGGTGGTCCTCTGGTCGCGTGAACGCGCCGAAGACGAGACCTCGGTTGCCCGAGCGCTCGCGCGCGGGGTGATCGTTGAGGCCCTCCGAATCGAGAGCGCGGACCCGTGCTGGTTCCTTGCCGGGCAGTCGCCGTCCGGTTATCCTTATATCGGATACTGCGCCATACCGACCACGCCACCCGTGCAGCTGCGGATCGAGGCCCTCGAACACCTGCTCGCGGTGACGCGTCAGGCCGCCTCGCCATCTCACGAATTCCTGCGTCATGAATTCCTGTTCCGCAATGACTTCAAGGTCTGGATCAAATCCACCGGCCGGACCTTGCCGACGTTCTGGTTCACGGATATCGAGCGTGCCATCGAAGCCTGAGTCCCTCTGCCGAACCGATCTCACTTCCTATTCTGAACGCGGCGCGCGATGAGCAAGACCGTCTACTTGATTCACGGCATGTGGGGCACCGGGGCGTACTGGTCGAACTACCAGCGCTTCCTCGAGGCCGAGGGCTACCGCTGTATCGCGACCACACTGCCCTATCACGACCAGGCTCCCGCTGCCGAGCCCGATGCCAACCTGGGGACCGCAAGTCTGCTCGATTACGCCTCCGCACTCGAGCGTGAAATCGAACGCCTCGACGAGAAACCGATCCTGATGGGCCACTCGATGGGCGGGCTGCTCGCGCAAATGCTCGGCGCGCGCGGACTCGCGCGGGCACTGGTGCTGCTCACTCCCGCCTCGCCCGCCGGGATTCTCGCGCTGACACCATCGGTCGTGCGCAGTTTCTGGAGCGTGCAGACGCGCTGGAGATTCTGGCAGCGCCCGATGCGCCAGACCTTCAACGAGGCAGTGTATTCCATGCTGCACCGTGTTCCGCCGGCCGAACGACGCGACATCTATGCGCGCTTCGTCCACGAATCGGGGCGTGCGGCCTGCGAAATCGGATACTGGTTTCTGGACCCGCACCGCGCTTCCTCGGTCGATGAGTCGAAGATCACCTGCCCGGTACTCGTGGTCGCCGCCGCAGAGGACAGGATCGTGCCGGCCTCGGTAGTGCGACAGGTCGCGCACAAGTACCGCGCCGTAGCGACCTATCGCGAATTCGCGCGCCACGCGCACTGGGTGGTCGGCGAGCCGGGATGGGAGGAAATCGCGGGTTATGCGGCGCGCTGGCTGAAACAGGCGCTCGGCACCCATCCAAAGTCTGGTTATCCGAGCGTTCCGCATCCTGCCTCGAATCGCCTCTCGAAAGGTGTCACCGAGCGGCGCTTCACATCGCCTGCCGCGCGGGTCTAGGAGCGCGCTACAGGCCCGGGCGGCGTCTGCGCCTATTCCGCCCCCGGGTTCTCCAGGCTGAAAATGCGGGCGCATGCACCGTAGGCGAAGATCTCCGCGTCGCTGCCCCAATCGCTGATCACATCGAGCACCCGCTGCACCTCGTCTTCGGTGAAGCAATCCTCCAGTTCGCGCAACAGTCGGCTACGCGGCGCGCGCGCGAAACCGACGCGCTGGCACATGCCACCGGAGAGCTCTTTCGGGTAGGCAGACTCGAAACCGTCCATGCCGATCATGTCGATCGCCCGACCGGCCGAAAACATCCGCGAACGCATGGAGGTCCTTCGGCACCCGGCGCAAAGCGGTCGTGGCCAGACTGACCCGCAAAGCCTCGCCCGGCTGGTACGGCTGCGCCATTTGCCCGCCCCCACTCAACCGACGACGAACCGGCAGGCTACGACGAGCGGCAGCAGTACGATATCCCAACGATTCGGCGCGAATTCCGGGACCAAGCCGGAACTTCCAAGCACAATCTGGCGGGTGGTCGACCTGCTGCCCGTCGACCGCGCTCAACCCGCCTTGCCGTCCAGCCGTGGCCCGATGAGCCGGGGTACATAGAGCGCGAAGTAGAGCAGGAATGCCAACGACCACGCGAGTGCGGACGCGCTAATCCACTGGAGATAGAGCCCTCCGGCAACGCTTCCCGCAAGCACGCGCGCGAACACCGCGACATGCACCAACGCGTACGCGATGGTCTCGGCGCGCCCCGCGATCAGCGCCCGGCCGGTATGCCCGAGCGCGGTGCGCGTAATCATGGCGATGATCATGCCGCCAATCACACCCAGCGCGAACACGTGCGATGCGACTGCCGGCGCGACGAGATCGAGCGAAGCCAGTGCAAGCAGCAGGAATCCGAGCGGCAGCCACGCATGGCCCGCGTGCAGGCTCCAAAGGATCGGCATGCGCAAGGTCGCAAGCGGTCCCCATCCGGCCTGCCGCAGAGCATGCATGATCGCCGCGGCGAGCGCGGCCGGCGCGACGAAAGCGGCGCCAAGACCCACAAGATCGCTCGCCAAGGCAATGAGTGTCACCGCCAGACTCGCTGCGTCGAGCCGGGGCCGCCGCAACACCTTCAATTTCGGCAGTGCATTGCCCGTGAACGCGGGAACCACCCGCCCGGCCATCACCACCACGAGGGTCAGCACGAGATACAGCGCGAATTTCACCGCGCGCTGCGGCGCGACGTCCACGATTCCCGCCGCGGCAAGGTGAAACACGATATTCGCCGCACCGAGCGCCACGAGCAGCGCGATGATGAAATAGTTGCGCGTGTTTCGCGATCGAACGATGACCCATGCCATGACCGCGGCAAGCACGAAGGGAAACGCCGCATCGACCGTCGCCGCGAGCGGCGCCGGCGCGACCAGCAGCGCCACGCGCGCAGCAATCCACAACGCAACCAGCAACGCAAGGGGGATCCCCCTCGGCGTGGGCAAACCGGTCCAGGCGCGCCCGGCGGTGAGCAGAAACCCCGCTATCACCGCCAACGCAAAACCGAACACCATCTCATGCTGATGCCATAGCAGCGCCGGGAGATATCGCGGCATCGCGATGCGGCCCTCCAGCATCGCCACCCACCCCAGCACCGAGAGTGCCGAAAACAGCGCGGCAACGAGATAGAAGGGTCGAAAGCCGAGTTCGAACAGCGCAAAGCCGCGCGGTATGACGAGTTTTCCTGAATCTTCTAGGCGCTGCATGTCGCGCATCCTAGGCAATGCGCAGCCAACGCGAATTGCTTCAGATCAAGCGTTCAGGATCGCGCGCGTCTCAAGCGAGCGACCGCCCACATCAGGTAGCCCGACAGGCCGTATGCGCAAAATAGCCCGAACAGCACGATCGGCGGATCGAAGGTCACCAAAACAAAGCCGAGCACCACGGCGAGGAACACCCAGAATGGGACGCTCTTCCTGAAATTGAGATCCTTGAAACTGTAGAACGGGACGCTCGAAACCATTGTGACACCCGCATAGATCGTGACAAAGGCCGCCACCCAGTCCAGGTGATAGGCATCGAGCGACATCCTGTTGTCGCGCGCGATCCAGATGAAGCCTGCGACAAGCGCCGCCGCGGCCGGGCTCGGCAACCCCTGGAAGTAGCGCTTGTCGACCACGCCGATATTGACGTTGAAGCGCGCGAGGCGCACCGCAGCGGCCGCGCAGTAGACGAAGGCGGCGACCCAGCCGAAGCGCCCCAGTCCCTTGAGCGCCCATTCGTACATCACCAGCGCCGGCGCCGCGCCGAAGGACACCATATCGGAAAGGCTGTCGTACTCGGCGCCGAATTCACTCTGTGTGCGAGTCAACCGGGCGATCCGCCCATCGAGCCCGTCAAGCAGCCCAGCGACGAAAATCGCCACCGCGGAGACATCATAGCGGCCGTTCATCGCCTGCACGATGGCGAAGAATCCCGCGAACAATGCCGCGGTCGTGAACAGATTGGGCAGCAGATAGATGCCACGCCGGCGTAGCGTGAGTGGCGGTCTCCCGGTCGCCGGCGTGGGACGATCAGCCATGCGCCGCGAGCCTCGCGAGCACCGTCACACCGGAAGTCACCTTTTCGCCGAGCGCCACCGCAGCCTGCGCGTCGAGGGGAAGATAGACGTCGACGCGCGAACCGAAGCGGATGAATCCGTAACGCTCGCCGCTCGCAAGCTCGGCGCCCGCCTCGACATAGCACAGGATGCGCCGCGCGATAAGACCGGCGATCTGCACGCAACTGATGTCCTGGCCATCGCGCGTGCGAAGCCACAGCGCGTTGCGCTCGTTCTCGGTGGACGCCTTGTCGAGCGCGGCGTTGAAAAAGCTGCCTGCGTGATACCAGCGTTGTTTCACCGTGCCCTCGACCGGTGAGCGGTTGGAATGCACGTTGAACACGTTCATGAACACCGAGATCTTCAGCGCATCGCGCTCCAGCCACGGATCGCGCGCCTTCTCGACCGCGACGACGCGGCCGTCGGCGGGCGCGAGCACCGCGCGCGGCTCGTCGGTGATCGTGCGTACCGGGTCGCGGAAGAACTGCAGGATGAACAGCGCGACCAGCCACAACGGCGCCGACCATCCCCAGCCGACCAGGAACACCGCCAACAGCGCAGCCACGACCGACCCCGCCAGGAACGGCCAGCCCTCGCGCGCAATTACAGGATGTGCAGACAAGGCGCTCAATTCTTCGACGTGTCGACGAGACGGTTCTTGCGGATCCAGGGCATCATCTCGCGCAGCTTGGCGCCGACCTTCTCGATCGGGTGCTCGGCGGTCATGCGGCGACGCGAGAGCAGCGTCGGCGCACCCGCGCGGTTCTCGAGGATGAAGTCCTTGGCGTATTCGCCGCTCTGGATGCGCCCGAGCGCCTCGCGCATCGCCTGCTTGGTCGCCTCGGTCACCACCTTCGGTCCGGTGACGTACTCGCCGTATTCAGCGTTGTTCGAAATCGAGTAGTTCATGTTGCCGATGCCGCCCTCGTACATGAGATCGACGATCAGCTTCAATTCGTGCAGGCACTCGAAGTAGGCCATCTCGGGCGCGTAACCGGCTTCCACCAACACCTCGAACCCGGTCTTCACCAGTTCGACGGCCCCGCCACACAGCACGGTCTGCTCGCCGAAGAGATCGGTCTCGGTTTCTTCCTTGAAGCTGGTTTCGATCACGCCGGCCTTGCCACCGCCGATTGCCGAAGCATAGGAAAGCGCCAGATCGCGCGCCTTTTTCGACTGATCGCGATGAATCGCGATCAACATCGGCACCCCGCCACCGCCCGCGTAGGTCGAGCGTACGGTATGGCCAGGCGCCTTGGGCGCCACCATCCATACGTCGAGATCCTCGCGCGGGTCGACCTGGCCGTAGTGGACATTGAAGCCATGCGCGAAGGCGAGCGATGCGCCACGCTTAATATTCGCCTCGACCTCGTTCTTGTAGACCGCCCCAATATGCTCATCGGGCATCAACATCATCACGATGTCGGCGTCCTTCACCGCATCGGAGACCTCGGCGACGTTCAGCCCTGCGCTTTTCGCCTTGCCCCACGAGGCTCCGCCCTTGCGCAGCCCCACCATGACCTTGACGCCGGAGTCATGCAGGTTGAGCGAATGGGCATGGCCCTGCGAACCGTAGCCGAGTATGGTCACCTTCTTGCCCTTGATGAGCGAGAGGTCCGCGTCCTTATCGTAAAAAACCTTCATGAAAGCTCCCTGGAAAATACGCGGCACATTGCGTGCCGCAGTACGAAACTAGACGCGTAGCACCCGGTTGCCGCGACCAATGCCGGAAGCTCCTGAGCGCACCGTCTCGACGATGCTTCCCTGATCGAGCGCCTGAATGAAAGCATCAAGCTTCGCACCGTCGCCCGTCAACTCGATGGTATAGGTGTTGTCCGAGACGTCGATCACACGCCCGCGAAAAATATCCGCCATGCGCTTCATGTCCTCGCGCTCCTTCAAACCGGCACGAACCTTGATCAGCATCAGTTCGCGCTCGATGTGCTCGGATTCCGACAAATCGACCACCTTTACGATCTCGACCAGCTTGTTCAGCTGCTTGGTGATCTGCTCGATCACATCCTCCGAGCCGGAGGTGACGATCGTCATGCGCGACATTGATGGATCCTCGGTTGGCGCCACCGTAAGCGATTCGATGTTGTAGGCACGCGCCGAAAACAGCCCCGCAATGCGCGACAGCGCGCCTGCTTCGTTCTCGACCAGGATGGAAATGATGTGGCGTTCGCTCATCGACGGCATACGCTCAGAGGTCCTCGGCAAGAATCATCTCGGAAATCCCCTTGCCCCCCGGTACCATCGGATAGACGTTCTCGGTCTGGTCGGTGATAAAGTCCAGGAACACGAGATCATCCTTCCTGGCAAACGCCTCGCGCAGGGCCGGCTCGACATCCCCGGGGTTTTCGATGCGCATGCCGACGTGGCCGTAGCCCTCGGCCAATTTCACGAAATCGGGCAGCGAGTCCATGTAGGACTGGCTGTAGCGGTTGCCGTGGAAGAATTCCTGCCACTGGCGCACCATGCCAAGGTAGCGGTTGTTCAGACTGACGATCTTGATCGGTAGCCGGTACTGCTTGCAGGTGGAAAGTTCCTGCAGACACATCTGGATCGATGACTCGCCGGTCACGCAGGCGACCGTGGCACCCGGATTGGCAAGCAGCGCACCCATCGCCGCCGGAAGTCCGAAGCCCATCGTGCCCAGACCGCCGGAATTGATCCAGCGCCGCGGCTTGTCGAACTTGTAGAACTGCGCCGCCCACATCTGGTGCTGGCCGACGTCCGAGGTGACGATGGCTTCGCCCCCGGTCACCTCATAAAGCTTCTCGACCACGAACTGGGGCTTGATGATCTTCGAGGCTCGGTCATAGCGCAGGCAGTCCTTGCCACGCCACAGGTCGATCTGCGACCACCAGTCCTTGAGTGCGGCCGACTCTGGTCGCGAGCCGCTCTGCCGCATGAGCTTGGTCAACTCTTCGAGCACGTCGGGAACGTGGCCAACGATCGGCACATCGACCCGAACGCGCTTGGATATCGATGACGGATCGATGTCGACATGAATGATCTTGCGCGGATTCTGCGCGAAATGCGCCGGATTGCCGATCACGCGGTCGTCGAAGCGCGCGCCAACTGCTATCAGCACGTCGCAATGCTGCATCGCCATGTTGGCTTCGTAAGTGCCGTGCATCCCCAGCATTCCAAGGAAGAGCGGGTCGGTGCCTGGGTAGCCGCCCAGCCCCATCAAGGTACTGGTGCAGGGAAAACCCATCGATCTGACGAACTCGTTCAACTGGGGCGCAGCGTCGGAAAGAATGACGCCCCCACCCGAATACACCATAGGTCGCTTCGCTTCGAGCAGCAACTGTGCCGCCCGCTTGATTTGCCCGGCATGCCCCTTGATCACCGGGTTGTAGGAACGCATCTGCACGGTATCAGGGTAGTGAAATTCACAGGTCGCGCCAGTTACATCCTTGGGAATGTCCACCAGAACCGGGCCTGGGCGGCCGGTCTTGGCAAGGTAGAACGCCTTCTTCATGGTGGTCGCGAGATCGCGTACATCCTTCACTAGGAAGTTGTGCTTGACGCAGGGACGGGTAATGCCCACGGTGTCCACTTCCTGGAATGCGTCGAGGCCAATCGCATGCGTCGGAACCTGACCTGTGATGACCACCATCGGGATTGAGTCCATGTACGCGGTCGCGATTCCCGTGACAGCGTTGGTAACCCCGGGCCCGGAGGTCACCAGACACACGCCGATCTTGTTCGAGGCGCGCGAATAGGCATCCGCGGCGTGCGCCGCACCCTGCTCGTGGCGCACGAGCACGTGCTTGACCTTGTCCTGCTTGAAAAGTGCGTCGTAGATAATCAGCACCGCGCCCCCGGGATAGCCGAAGACGTACTCGACGCCTTCCTCGTGGAGACAGCGCATGAGGATCTCCGCGCCGGTAACTTCCATCCCCTTGACTCGATCCATAGATCCTGCCGCGCACTCAGTGCTTGAAATTGATCGGAAAACGTTGAACATTAAAGATTTGTTGCGCTGCGGTCAAGGGTTGAACTCGCACCGCCTGCACAGGTTTTGGTACCATCCTTCACCCTATTGGCCAATCTGCCATCGCGCGGCAAAAGGATCCCAACTGGCATCGCCTAGCGAGTTATCCACGTTTCTCGAGGGAGTCGAACGACGTGCTTTCAAGCAAGCCGTATTCGCCGTCCGCGACCGCGAGGTCGCTCTCGATATCGTGCAAGATACGATGATGCGCCTGTCGGAGCGCTATGGTGATCGACCCCTGGTCGAGTTGCCGATGCTATTTCACCGTATTTTGCAAAACGGCATCCGCGATTACTTCCGGCGCAACAAGGTTCGTTCGACTTGGATGATGCTGTTTTCCTCGCTCTCGGCGACCAATGAAGATCGCGACGATCACGACCCCCTGGAAACTTTGCGCCCGGCAGACGGGTCATATCCTGACGAATCTCCGGCAGCCGCCTTGGAAAGGTCTCAACTAATTGAAATCATTGAGGAAGCCGTGTCCCAGCTGCCGAGTCGTCAACGCGAAGCCTTCCTCATGCGTTACTGGGAGGAGTTAGATGTGTCGGAAACCGCCAAGGTGATGGGTTGTTCGGAGGGCAGCGTGAAGACGCACTGCTCCCGGGCCACGCGCGCATTGGCGATTGCACTCAAAGGGCGGGGAATCACCCTTTAATCGGTAATCGCTTACATATCAAGGCCCATAGAATTATTGTACGAACGACGATGAACGAACTTCAATTTGGCAACAAGGTTCGGCAGCTTCTCAATGAGGGAATGCGCGTGGACCCTCAATCTGCCGAGTGTCTTCGCGCGGCGCGTGAACGCGCCCTCGAGCGCCAGAGGCTCGAGCCCGCGTATGGCCATGCCTGGGCCGACAATGTAATCGGTAATATAGGCGGCTTCAGTGGGATATCGGTGCGTTTCCTGCTGCCGATGGCGGTGCTCGTCATTGGTTTGTTGGCGATCAACAGCTGGCAGCAGAAGCAGCGCGCAGTCGATGTCGAGGAGGTCGATGCCCTGTTGCTAACCGGCGACCTACCCATCGACGCCTATCTCGACAAGGACTTCCAGGCGTGGCTGAAACGGCGGGGCTAGCGTCAGGCCGCGATTCGGCGGGACAGGTCGCCCCCCCCTACGCGGTATGGCTAGCCGTCCTGCTTCGCATCGCGCTGCTGGCGGCTATGCTCTTGCTGCTTGGCTCAGTGTCGGCTATCGCCGCACAGCCGCAGCAAAAGCGAAATCCAGTTTGGACCGATCTGACCAGCCAGGAGCGCGAAATCCTCGCGCCTCTCGCGGAGGACTGGAACAATCTCGACCCCGCGCGCAAGCGCAAGTGGCGCGGCATCGCCAACCGCTACCCCAAGATGAACCCAACAGCGCAACGTCGTGTGCAGATGCGCATGGAAGCCTGGGCCAAACTGACCCCGGAGCAAAGACGTGCGGCGCGCGATGGCTACCGCAGGATCGAGAAGATTCCGCCGGAAAAGCGCAAGGATTTGCGTAAGAACTGGGAGGAGTACAAGGCCCTGCCGCCGCAGCAGCGCAAGGCTTCCCGCAACGCAAAGTCCCCCAAGACCGACGCGTCCGCGCCGCCAACGCAGCCAGATGTTGCGCCCGGTGCTGCGCCCGGTGCTGCGCCGAAATCGCCCGCCGCGGGACTCGCCCCCCCCGATCGAGGCGACGCCCCGTCCATCGATTCAGGCAAGTGAACGGTACCGCAGCCCCCCATGCGGGCGAGGCCCCGAGCATTGCGCGGCGCCTCGCCAGTATGGTCTACGAGGGCCTGCTTCTTTTTGCGGTCGCCTTTGCGGGCACCTGGGCATTCTTCTTCGCGAGCGGCGGACAGCAGGTAGACGGCTGGCTGCGACATCTACTACAGTTGCAACTGGTCGTCCTGCTCGCAGGATATTTCATCTGGTGCTGGTCTCGGGGCGGCCAGACTCTCGCCATGAAGGCTTGGCATATCCGATTGGTCGCACCCGGATACGCGAGTGTTCCACCCCGCCTCGCCCTCGTGCGCTTCGTGTACGCGACCTTCACCGTGGGCGGATTTATGCTTGCGGTTGCCGCGGCCTTCGCGCGCCACAACATCTGGCTGTCATTTGCCTCGCTCGCGGTGTGCGGCATCGGCCTGGGCTGGGCGCTGGTTGACCGCGACCGGCAGTTTCTGCACGATCGCCTGGCCGGCACCCGCTTGGTGCGCAGCGCGTGATCGAACGCACGCCCTCCTTCCGCTAACGTCGGTTCACCCACCACATCATCCCCGCGGCACCGCCGAGGAACAACGCGCTGGGCAATGCCGCGGCGGCCGCCGGCGGCCAGTCACGCAGCAAAGCGACGTGCGCAAAAAGCCCATTAAGCATGTGAAACAGGATACCCAGCATGATGCCGACAAAGACTTTCAAGCCAACCATTCCGCTACGCGCATGGACGTAGGCAAATGGCAGCGCCAACGCCATCATTACCAGGGTCGCGAACGGATAAAACACCTTCTTCCACATTGCGATCTCGTAGCGTCCGGTCTCTTGCCGGTTTGCCGCCAAATGCCCGGCATACTGATAGAGGCCCCAGATCGACATCTGATCGGGCACGACGATCAGGACCTCCAGCATCTCCGGCGTCACGCTCGATCGCCACTCCGCCCGGGTGTGTTTCGCCCGGCGCGGCCCCTGCGAGGTGAAGCGCGTCTGAACAACGTCGCTGAGCGCCCACAACCCGTCGCCGCGATATTCGGCCTGCTCGGCGGCGCTCAGTTGAAATAGACGCTGTTCACTGTCGAACTCGTAGATACGCATGCCATGCAACACGCTCGCCTGTTGTGCCTCGCGCACGTTGATGAAGGCACGCTCGTCCTTGAACCACAACCCGGTGCGCAAATCGACTCCTATCAGACCATGAAGGGCACGCATGCGTAACTTCTGTGCCGTGCGCTCGGCAAGCGGCGCGCCCCACTCACCGATCGCGAATGTGGCAAGCACGAATACGATGCCGATCTTCAGCAGTATGCCCGCGGCGATACGCGGCGACAGCCCCGCCCCCCGCATCACCGTAAATTCAGAAGTGTTTGCGAGCTGTGCGATGACATACAGCACACCGATCAGGACCACCACCGGAAGCAGTTCGTACGCGTGCGCCGGCGCGGAAAACAGCACGAAGCTCGCCATTTGCGGCAGACGATAATCGCCGCGACCCAAATCACCGAGTTCGCCGACCAGGTCGAAGAACGCGAACAGGCATAGAAATCCGAACAACGTAAACCCGACCGCGGCATAGATCTGTCGCGCCAGGTAGCGCTGTAGAACACCCGAAGTCACGGAGCGGCGCTCGTGATCCAATCCGTGACTAGAAGAACCGCCACTTGACCAACCGTATGCGTATAGCAAAGAGCGCGACGAGCAGACCCAGCATGACCGCATGCACGACCCACCACCCTACCGCGAAATCGAGGTTGCCTTGCGCCACACGCGCCTGCACGATCGACAACAGGTTCGAGTAGAGCATGTAAGCAAACAGCGCAAGCAGCAAATTGGCTGACCGTCCGGCACGCGGATTCACGAAACTCATGGGAATCGCCAGCAGTGCGAGGAGCAGAGCTGAAAGCGGGATTCCTATGCGCCACACCAGTTCACCCTGATACGCGGCACTCGAGCTGCCGAGAAGTCGCGCGGTGGGCACGCTCGACAGATTACGGTAAGTATCGCCGCTTCGCACGCTCTCCTTCGTCTCAATGCGTGCTGCGTAGCGCTCGAACTCCATCACGCGAAAATCCGCCTCTCCGGGCTTGCCGTCGTAACGCCGGCCTTTTTCCAGCACCAGGAATCTGTCACCGCTCGGCGCCGTCTCGGCACGCCCCGCCGCGCTCACCATCACCCCGCTTTTCTGGTGCTGGATCGATTCAACGAAGACATTCTGCGCCGCATTGCGATCGCCCGACACCGACTCGACGAAAAATACGCGCTCACCGCCGGAGGACTCGCCGAACACCCCGGGATTGATCCGTGAAACGTCGTCGCGGGCCTGGATTCGAGCGTCGAACTCCTCGGCCTTCTTCGATGCCCAAGGGGAGATGAGGAATGAAAGCCCACCGACCACCAACACGATGGGCAGCGCGAAAGTCAAGACCGGTCGCAACCACGCTACAAGCGACAGACCGGAACTGAACCACACCACCATCTCCGAATCGCGATAGCTGCGAGTGAGCGTCGACAGCACCGCCACGAAAAGCGTCAGCGACAGCAGAACCGGCAGCATGCTAAGGGTAAAGAACCCGAGAAATGCAAATACCACGTCGGTCGGAATCTTGCCACCGGCAGCCCGCCCGAGCAGACGCACGAGACGCGTCGTGAGGGCGATCGCGGTAAGCGCGAGAAACACCGCGCCGGCCATGCCCGCGAATTCCCTCAGCAAAGATCGATAAAAGATCATTTTCCCTTGTCAACACCCTTCCCGACCGGATGACGCCCTTCTCGGCTGGACGCAAAACATGCGATCATCTGCGCCGGCCGGAGCCGACATCCGGATTCGTTCCCCGGGCGGCGCTCATCGCCGCAATCGCTGGAAACTTCATGGAGAAGCGATGAAATTTAGCACAAAAGCCCTCTCGCCCGAGCGCGTAAAGACTGGTTGCCTGGTACTTGGCGTGCTGCGTGATGCAAAGCGCGCCGGTGGGGTGTTCGGCGATGCCGCCCGAATTGCCGACCGGGCATCAAGCGGCGCACTGCGTGCGGTAATCGCGCATGGTGACCTCTCGTGCAAACCCGGTTCGACGCTCTTATTGCGGGACATTCCGGGCATCGCCGCCGAGCGCGTACTACTTGTTGGCTTGGGGGAGCCCGCTGATCTCAACGAGACCGCTTATCGCGAAGCGGTGCGCGGCGCGGCCAATGCCCTGAAGGACACGGGCGCACGGGACGCCACCATATTCCTCGCCGAAACGAAGATCGGCAAACGGCCTGCGACCTGGAATATCCGCCAACTCGTTCTCGGATTGCGCGACGCCTTCTATCGGTTCGACGAGCTGAAGACGCAGAAGAAATCTTCGCCCTCCGTGCTCGGCGCGGTCACCATCGCCTTCGCCGAGGCAAGCGGAATGTTGCGCGCCGCCAAGGTGCTCGACGAAGCCGCCGCCACCGCCGATGGTGTCGATCTCGCCCGCACACTGGGCAATCTTCCCTCCAATATCTGCACGCCCGGCTACCTCGCGGACGAGGCGCGCAAGCTCGCGCGCCAGTACCGCCTCGGGATCGAGGTCCTCGAACGCCGTGACATGGAAAAGCTCGGCATGGGGGCGCTCCTGTCGGTCACCAAGGGTTCGCACCTGCCGCCCAAGCTGATCGTGCTGCGCTATTCGGGCGGAAGCAAGGGTCGCGCGCCGATGGTACTCGTCGGCAAGGGCATCACCTTCGATACCGGCGGAATCTCCCTCAAACCCGGTGCCGAAATGGATGAAATGAAATTCGACATGTCGGGTGCGGCGAGCGTATTCGGCGCGTTGCGCGCGCTGGCCGGCATGCGAGCACCGGTGAACGTAATCGGCGTCATTCCCGCCTGCGAGAACATGCCCGGCGGCGCGGCAAGCAAGCCTGGCGATGTCGTCACCACGCTCTCCGGCCAGACCGTCGAAATCCTCAATACCGATGCCGAGGGTCGCCTGATCCTGTGCGACGCGCTCACCTACGTCGAGCGCTTCAAGCCCGAAGTGACGGTCGATATCGCGACGCTCACCGGCGCCTGTGTCATCGCGCTCGGCCATGTCGCAAGCGGACTGTTCGCCAACGACCAGAAGCTCGCCGACGAAATCATCGCCGCGGGCGATGACAGCTGGGACCGCGCGTGGCAGATGCCGCTCTGGGAGGACTACCAGGAACAGTTGCGTTCCAACTTCGCCGACATGGCGAACATCGGCGGGCGCCCGGCTGGCAGCGTCACCGCCGCCTGCTATCTATCGCGCTTCACGAAGAAGCTGCGCTGGGCGCATCTCGATATCGCAGGAACCGCGTGGAAGAGCGGGCGCGACAAGGGATCTACCGGCCGGCCGGTACCGCTGCTTGTTCGTTTCGTTCTTCGCCACACGGGCGCGGCGAAGGACTGACCGTCCGGTGGATCGTGACAAGCATCGACTTCTACTTCAACGCTGGTGACAAGCTTCAGGTGGCCTGCCGGCTCGCAGGCAAGGCGATGGAGCACAGGAAGCGCCTGCTCATCTACGCGCCGCAGAGCAACATTGCGCAAAGTATCGATCGTATGCTGTGGACTTGGCCTGCGATCGGCTTCGTGCCGCACTGCCACGCGGGCGACGCGCTGGTTGCCGAAACCCCGGTGCTGATTGCCTCGGACACCGAGACTCCCGACGGCTGCGAACTGCTGCTCAACCTTGCAGCGGATTCCCCTCCGCATTTCGCGCGTTTCGACAGACTGCTGGAAATCGTGTCTACCGATGCGCAAGACCGCGACGCCGGCCGCGCCCGCTACAAGTTCTACCGCGACCGGGGCTACGCGATCGAAAGTCACGATCTCGCCACACAGGGGAACCGAACTTGAGCAAGGCACGCCGCCCGCCCGAGTCGGACCC
Source organism: Betaproteobacteria bacterium (assembly GCA_029858545.1). GTDB lineage: Bacteria > Pseudomonadota > Gammaproteobacteria > Burkholderiales > SG8-39 > JAOUFA01. The sequence goes on along the minus strand of JAOUFA010000008.1, from coordinate 3,442 downwards.
GCTGCTCAGTCGCGTCGATGCACTGCTTGACAGCCATCGCCATGCGCAGGCTTCCGCGTCCGCCCAAGTCCCGGTACTCACCGACATCGTTGATCTGGGCACGGGTGCGCTGCCCGCGAAGATCGGAAGCCACGATGCGCTCGAGGCGCTGGCCGACGAACTCCAGCGCACGATCATGGAACAATTGGGCGGAGATCTCGACCGAGTGATCGAGGAGCGCCTCTCGTCTGCGGTACATCAGGCGATCGAGCAGAGCCTGGGTTATTTGCGCACCGAACTGGGAGAAACCATGCGGGAAATCGTGCGCGCGGCCGTCGCCGCATCGGTTGCGCGCGCGCTTGCGGAACGCTTCCCCCCTCCGCCCCCGGCCGCGCCAGAGAAGCGCGCGCGCAAGCGCTAGAGCGGGACCGCGTGCCCCGCAGCCTTTATAATTCACCTCATTCCAACTTCAGCGGCGCGTCGGTTCCGGGCGGAACAGCGCGCCGCGCTTGTTTTTGCCCATGACACTCGCGAAGAGCTTCGACCCCGCTGAAGTCGAAAAGCGCTGGTACGGCCGCTGGGAGTCGGACGGCCTTTTTGCCGCCGGCGCCGACCGCTCGCGGCCCTCATTTTGCATCCAGTTGCCGCCCCCGAACGTAACCGGTGTGCTGCACATGGGGCACGCCTTCAATCAAACGATCATGGACGCGTGGACGCGCTATCACCGCATGCGCGGCGACAACACGCTGTGGCTCCCGGGCACCGACCATGCAGGGATTGCGACGCAGATTGTCGTCGAGCGGCAGCTCGAGCAACAGGGGATATCGCGCCACGACCTCGGGCGCGAAAAGTTCGTCGAGAAAGTCTGGGAGTGGAAACAGCAATCGGGTTCGACGATCACGGCGCAGATGCGCCGCCTGGGCGACTCCTGCGACTGGGACCGCGAGTACTTCACCATGGACGAGAAGCTTTCGCACGTCGTGGTCGAGACCTTCGTGCGCCTCTACGAGCAGGGACTCATCTACCGCGGCAAGCGCCTGGTCAACTGGGATCCGGTGCTGCTCACCGCGGTGTCCGACCTCGAAGTGGAGAGCGAGGAAGAGGACGGGTACCTTTGGCACATTCGCTATCCGCTGGAAGACGGCAGCGGTCATCTGACCGTCGCCACCACCCGTCCCGAGACCATGCTCGGCGACGTCGCGGTAATGGTGCATCCCGAGGACGAGCGCTATCGCGCGCTGGTCGGCAAGCGGGTCGTACTACCGCTTTGCGATCGCACGATCCCCGTCATTGCCGACGACTATGTCGATCGCGAGTTCGGCACCGGCTGCGTCAAGGTCACGCCCGCGCACGACCTCAATGACTGGCAGGTCGGTCAGCGCCACGGCCTTGAGGCGATCGCGATCTTCACGCTCGATGCGCGTATCAACGATCATGGCGCCGCACCCTACCGGGGGCTCGACCGCTATGAGGCGCGCGAGCACATCGTGCGCGACCTGAAGGCGCTGGGACTGCTCGAGTCGGTCAAGGCGCACCGCCTGATGGTGCCGCGCTGCGGCCGCACCGGCGCGGCGGTCGAGCCGATGCTCACCGACCAGTGGTTCGTCGCGATGTCGAAACAAGGGGAGGCGAATTCCCCTCATCCCGGCAAATCGATTGCCCAACTCGCGCGCGAGCGGGTCGAGCAGGGCGAGGTGAAGTTCTATCCAGAAAACTGGATCAACACCTATCACCAGTGGATGAAGAACATCCAGGACTGGTGCATCTCACGCCAGCTCTGGTGGGGGCACCAGATTCCCGCCTGGTACGACGAGGCGGGCAATATCTACGTCGGGCGCAGCGAGGCGGATGCGCGCCGGCAGGCGGGCGGCAAGGCCCTGCGGCGCGATCCGGACGTGCTCGACACCTGGTTCTCCTCCGCGTTGGTCTGCCACTCGACGCTCGGCTGGCCGAATCCCCAAGGCGAAGACAAGCGCGCCTACGACCTGTATCTGCCCTCTTCGGTGCTCGTCACCGGCTACGAGATCATCTTCTTCTGGGTCGCGCGCATGATCATGATGACGACCTGGTTCACCGGTCGTGTTCCGTTTCGTGACGTGTACATCCACGGCATCGTGCGTGACCACGAAGGCAAGAAGATGTCCAAATCCGAGGGCAATACGATCGATCCGGTAGACCTGATCGAAGGCATCGCTCTCGCCCCGTTGCTCGAAAAACGCACCACCGGACTTCGCAAACCCGAGGAAGCACCGAAGATCCGCGCGCGCACGCGGAAGGAATTCCCGGACGGCATTCCCGCCTACGGCGCGGACGCGCTGCGTTTCACCATGGCCGCCTACGCAAGCCTCGGGCGTAACGTCAATTTCGACTTCAAGCGCTGCGAGGGTTACCGGAACTTCTGCAACAAGCTTTGGAACGCGACGCGCTTCGTGCTGATGAACACGGAGGACAGGGACTGTGGGCTGGACGACGCCGCACCGCGCGCGCCTTCTTTCGTCGACCGTTGGATCGTGAGTCTGCTGCAAAGGACCGAGGCAGAGGTGGAAAAAGGCTTTGCCGAGTACCGCCTCGACAACGTCGCCAATGCAATCTACCGCTTCGTCTGGGACGAGTACTGCGACTGGTACCTGGAGCTCGCCAAAGTGCAGCTGCAATCGACCGACGAAACCATTCAGCGCGCGACGCGCAGGACGTTAGTGCGCGTTCTCGACGCGGTGCTGCGGCTCGCGCACCCCTTGATTCCGTTCATCACCGAGGAGTTGTGGCAAAAGGTCGCCCCGCTCGCCGGCAGCAGTGGGGCGACGATCATGCTTGCGCCCTATCCGAGGGCACAAGCGGAGCGGCTCGACGAGCCCGCCGAAACCGATATGGCGCTCACCAAACAGCTGATCGACGCCTGCCGCAATCTACGCGGCGAGATGAACATATCGCCACAGCAGCGCGTGCCGCTGTATGTCGCGGGAGACCACGCCGCGACAGAGAAGATTGCTCCCTACGCGCAGGCGCTCGCACGGCTCGAATCGGTTGTCGCAGTGAATGAATTCCCCGCTGCCGATGCGCCGGTTGCGGTGGTCGGACCCTTGCGCGTGATGCTTCATGTCGAAATCGACATCGCAGCTGAACGCGATCGACTCGCCAAGGAGATCGCGCGCATCGAGAGCGAATCGGAGAAATGTCGCGCGCAACTGGAGAACGGTTCCTTCGTCGAGCGCGCGCCGGCGAAAGTCGTGGAGCAGTTTCGTGCCCGCCTGGCGGGGTTCGAAGACACCCTCGCAAAGCTGCGCCCGCAACTCTCCAGACTGGCCGACCGCGCTTAGTACTCCCGGCGGTATCCCGGCCCATAGAACGGCGGCTCGCGCCCGACCAGGCTTTCGAGAAAGATCAGTTCCGCATCGCTGTGATTGAAGACCGGCGCAGTCATCAGCATTTGCGGCGCACCTTTTGACATGACATAGCGCGGCTG
>JAOUFA010000235.1 GCA_029858545.1 Betaproteobacteria bacterium | reverse complement strand
CGATCGCGCGCGCGCTGATGGGCAATCCCACGCTGCTGCTGCTCGATGAACCGCTCGAGGGCCTCGCGCCGATCATCGTCCAGCTGCTGCTCGAGGCGCTGCGCCGCCTGATCCGCGAGGATTCGCTTGCCGTGCTGCTCGTCGAGCAGCACGCCCGACTGACGCTCGAGGCGACCCAGGATGCGCTGGTGCTGAGCCGCGGCCGGATCGTGTATCGCGGTACAAGCGCCGAATTGCTCGCCGATCCGCAACGCCTTGCCAGCCTGATCGTCTCGCAATAGAACGGCACGCGCACGGCCGCGTTGCCTTCCATCGATCCGCGGCCTTTGCGCGGCGGCGAATAGGATTACGTCCGGCCCCTGCATCCGCCCCGTCGGGTTGCAAAGTCATTCGGCGCACCGGACCGCCTATAATCCGCCGGCCGTCGCACGCCTTGCGCGACACACGATCCCGGAGTTCTCCCCATCGATACCGACGCACCCACCACCTTGCCGCGCTCGCGCACCGAACTGTTTCTCGGGTTCCTCTCCATCGGCGCACGGGCCTTCGGCGGAGTACTGCCCTGGACCCATCGCGTGCTGGTCGAGGAACGCCGCTGGCTCACTGCGGGAGAATTCGCCGAAGTGCTCGCGCTGTGCCAGTTGCTGCCCGGCCCCAATGTCGCGAACTGCTCGGTGGTACTCGGGCGGCGTTGGTTCGGTCTGAGCGGCGCGCTGGCCGCCTTCCTCGGTCTGTTTGCCCTGCCCTTTGCCTGGGTGATCGGCCTCGCGGTGCTGTACACCGATTTCGCGACCTATCCCGCGGTGCGCGCCGTCGTTTCGGGGGTCGGTATCGCCGGCGGCGGACTGTTCATCGGAACCGCGTGCAAGCTCGCGCGGCCGATGTTTCGCAAGCCCACCGCGCTGACCATCGCCGCAGGATGTTTCATCTGCATCTCGATTCTCGAGATCTCGGTGCTGGTCGTTCTGCCCGTGGTCCTCGTCGTGGCGATGTACGCCGCGAGCCGGCGTCTGATCTAGCATTGCCATGACCCAGCTGGTCCTCTACTTCTCGCTGTTCTCGCTGATCTCCGTTGGCGGCGTCAATGCCCTGATGCCGGAAATCCACCGCGTGACGGTCGATGCCAACCACTGGATGACCTCGGCCGAATTCACGCAGCTCTTCGCGGTCTCGCAGGCGGCCCCCGGACCGAATGTGCTCATCGTAAGTCTCATCGGCTGGAAGCTTGCCGGATTGCCCGGTGCGCTGGCGGGGCTTGCCGCGATCTGCGGTCCCGCGGCGACCCTGTCGTATTGGGTCGGGGGGTACTGGGATCGGCTGCGCGACGCTCCCTGGCGCCCCGTCGTACAGCGCGGCATACTCCCGGTGACCGTCGGCCTGGTGCTTGCGAGCGGCTACGTCATCGCCGCGCCCGACGGGCTCAACTGGCACAATACGCTGATCGCCTCGGGCAGCGCGCTCATAATGTACGCCACGCGGATCAATCCGCTGTGGATTCTCTTCGCGGGAGGCGCGCTCGGTGGACTCCTACTCGGCTGACGCAAATGGACATTCCCTCCTCCGATTCGCGGTTCGCCGCGGCCCATTCGGTCTACGCCCGCCTGCAGGCCAATATCGGGCGCGTGATGAACGGCGCCGACGATTCGGTCCGCCTGCTGCTCGCCGCACTCGCGAGCGGCGGCCATGTACTGCTCGAGGACTTTCCCGGCACCGGCAAGACGACACTTGCCAAGGCGATCGCGAAATCGATCGGCGCCGAGTTCCGGCGCGCGCAGTTTACGCCGGACCTACTGCCAACCGATATCCTCGGCGTGTCGATCTTCAACCAGCGCGAGCAGACTTTCGAATTCCGGGCGGGTCCGATCTTCACCCAAATCCTGCTCGCCGACGAGATCAACCGCGCGAGTCCGCGCACCCAGTCGGCATTGCTCGAAGCCATGGCCGAGGGGCAGGTGAGCGTCGAGGGACAGACGAGGAAGCTTGACGATTTCTTCTTCGTCATCGCCACACAGAACCCAACCGAGTTTCGCGGCACCTATCCCCTTCCCGAAGCACAGATGGACCGCTTCGCGCTGCGCCTGTCGCTCGGCTAGGTCGATCCCGAGACCGAGATGGCAATCGTCTCGGCACAGGACAGCTCGCACCCGCTCGACTCGCTCGCCGCCTGCACCACGCTCGCTGAACTCGTCGAATTGCGCCAGGCAGTACGCCGAGTGCGCAGCACCCCCGAGATCAGGCGCTATGCCGTCGACCTGGTTCGCGCGACCCGCGGCGCCGCTCAAGTCACCCTCGGTGCGAGCCCGCGCGCCTCGCTTGCACTGGCGCGCGCCGCGCAGGCGCTCGCACTCTTTCGCGGGCGCGACTACGTCGTACCGGACGACATCCAGGCGCTCGCGGTACCGGTGATCGCACATCGCCTCGCGCTCGATCCGCAGGCGAAATTCGGCGGGATTACGGCGGAGGCGATTGTTACCGGGATCATGGCTTCGGTGCCGGTGCCCGTCTGATCGGTTTGCGACGATGAACGAGCCGGGGTGGCTTTCGGGTCCAAACAGGTCTGATCATTTGGCGCGTCTGCGCTTCACGCACACGCGCAAAATGGCCGGCTCGGGTCAACCCCGGGCAGCAAGGCGCCAGGACGAACGCCCTCCGCCCCGACTCGTCTCCTAGACCATTCTCCTTCGAGCGCCCCGACCGATGCAGTCCTTCTTCCACCGCGGCGCAGGACTCGCGCTGCAACTCAACCGCTGGCTCGAGGCGCGCATCACGCCCACCGGCCGCGGCCTCGGTGCGCTGGCGGTGATCGCTGCCGCAGTCGGCGTCGACACCACGCTGACGCTCGCCTACCAGATCTTCTGCTTCGCGTTCGCGCTGCTCGCGCTCGCCTTCCTGACCAGCCTGCGCGCACCCCGCCACCTCGCGCTCAAGCTCTCCGCGCCACGCCAGGCCAGCGTCGGATTGCCCTTCGATTGCCGGCTCGAACTCGCCAACGCAGCGGGCCGCGTGCTGCGCGGCGTCGACCTGCGCGTCGAGTTCGCAGACTCCCGTCCGAGCTTCGAGGAATTCCGGCGCGGTGCCAGCACAGAACGACGCAATCGCTATGACCGCTGGCTCGGCTACTACCGCTATATGGAATTCGCCGCACGCAAGCGCAACGCGCGCGCCGCGGAAATCTCGTTGCCCGAGGTCGCGCCGGGCGCCACGGTCAGCGCCCGTATTGCGATTACCCCGCTCGGCCGCGGCGTGATCCGGCTGGCCGGTGCAACCGCGATGCGCCGCGAAGCGCTCGGCCTGATGCGCTCTCTGTGGCGCACGGACTCGGCCGCCCGAGTGGTGGTCCTGCCGAAGCGCTATCGCGTGCCGCGCCTCGCCTTTCCGGGCGCGCGCCGCTACCAGCAGGGCGGGGTCGCGCTGGCCGGACGCGTCGGCGAGTCCGAGGAGTTCGTTTCGCTGCGCGAATACCGCCCGGGCGACCCACTCCATCGCGTGCACTGGAAAACCAGCGCGCGACTGGGAAAGCCGGTGATGAAGGAGTATCAGGACGAATTCTTTGAGCGTCACGCGCTGGTGCTCGACACCTTCGTGCCCGGGGGCGCCGAGCAGTCCTTCGAGGAGGCGGTCTCGGTCGCGGCCTCGTTTGCGTGCACCCTCGACACCCAGGAGAGTTTGCTCGATCTGGTGTTCGTCGAGTCGCGCGCGCACCGCTACACGGCCGGACGCGGGCTGCTCGGCGCCGGTCAGCTGCTCGAATTGCTGGCCGCGGTGCGGCCCGCGAGCGCGGCGGATTTTCGCGTGCTCGCCGGCTCGGTGCTTGAGCGCCGTGCAGCGCTCTCGAGTTGCCTGCTGCTCTTGCTTGCCTGGGACGAGCCGCGGCGCCGCCTCGCGGAGCAACTTGCCGCAAGCGGACTGCCGACCCTCGTGCTGCTGATCAGCGACACGACGCCGCACGATGCGCCGTCCTGGCTGCGTCGCATCGATCCCGGCCGAGTCGACGAGAGCCTTGCGCGGCTATGAAGAGCGCTCCGCCCCTCCTGCTGGGCACAGCGGCCCTTTTCTGGGGATGGCAAATCGATGTCCCGCTGGCCGGGGCCGCGGTAGCGCTGCTCGCCGATGGCATGCGCTTCCTTCCGTATCGCATCGAACCGACGCGCGAACAGTTCTACCGTATTGCCGATTTCTGCTCGGTGCTGCTTGCGCTCGCGCTTGCGTGGATGTTCGCGACACGCGGCGCGGCAGGCGCCGTGCTCGGCGCATTTCAATGGATGCCGCTCGTGCTGCTGCCGCTCGCGCTCGCCTGCGCGCTCGCGCGCCGGGATACGCTCGACCTCGCGACGCTATTCCTTTTCATGCGCCGCCGCCTGCGCGCCGCAGGCGGACGCTCACCCGGCAGTTTTCACTTCGGCTACACCTACCTGTCGATTCTGCTCGTCGGCGCGAGCATCGCCAATCGCGAAGGTCCGTGGTTCTTCCTCGCGCTGCTTGCTTTCTGCCTCTGGTCGCTGCTCGGCGCCGCCTGGCCACGCCGCCCGGCACCCGCCTTCTACCCCGCCTTCGCCGCTGCCGCCCTGATCGGCTATGCCGCATCGATCGGGTTGCACAGTTTTCAGGGCTGGCTCACCGATGTCGCGGCGGACTGGTTCTCCGGAAACACCCTGGCGAGCGATCCCTATCGCTCCCGCAGCAGCCTCGGTACACTCGGACGACTCAAGGCCCACGGCCGCATCATCGGACGCATCTATGCGCCAAGGGACGCTCAGCCGCCCGGATTGCTGCGACAGGCGAGCTACGACCGCTACCTGTCGCCCAACTGGATTGCGCGTGACGCGCCGCTTGCGCCGCTCGCGGCCGGGACAGATGGTAGAACCTGGTCGCTCGCCGCAAACCTCGGATCCGCGCGCGAGCTGCGCGTAGTGCTCGAGGCCCCGGATCATGCCGCGATGCTCGCGCTGCCGCGCGATGCCTTCGAAATCCGCGAACTGCTCGCCGAGGAAGTCAAACGCAATCGGCTCGGCGCGGTGCGCGCGCGCATGGAGGCCCCGCGCATTCCGTACACGGTGCGTTACGGCGCGCGCAACGAATCCGATTCCGCGCCCGGCGCCGCCGATCTCGACGTCCCGATCGAAGAAGGCGCCGCACTCGACGCGGTGCTCGCTGAAGCCGGCGGCCTGCATCTCACCCCGACACGGCGGCTCGCCGCGATCGCCCGTCTATTCGCGACACGCTTTCGCTACAGCCTGTATCGCGAAGCCGGGAGCGATCCCCGCGCCACGCCGCTCGCGCGATTTCTGCTCGAAACCCGGGCCGGCCATTGCGAGTTCTTCGCCACCGCCTCGGTGCTGCTCGCGCGCCGCGCGGGGATCCCGGCGCGCTATGCAACCGGCTTCTCGGTCCAGGAATGGAGCGAACGCGAAGGGGCGTTCATTGTGCGCCTGCGACATGCCCATGCCTGGGCACAGGTCTGGACGAACGGTGCCTGGCAGGACTTCGACACCACCCCTCCCGACTGGAGCGACGCCGAAGCCCGATCCGACGGCACGCTGCGCGCGCTCGCCGATCTCTGGCAGTGGTTGGCTTATCTGCTCGGCGAGCATCCCGGCGAAACACGCGAGCTGCCGTGGTGGGTATTCCCGACGGCACTCGCGCTTGCGGTAATCTACTTTGCTGCGCGCCTCGTTTTCTCGCGTCGCGAACGCCTGATCGCGCGCCGCATGGTGCGCGGGAAACTTCCCGGGGGCGACGATCCGCTCGGCGCCATCGAGGCGCGGCTCGCAGGCGCGGGCCATGTACGCGCGCCGGGAGAAACCCTTACCGACTTCGCGGCGCGCATCGCGCGCTCGGCCCCGGCGCTTGCCCGGGGTCTCGGCGAACTGTTCGCGGCTTACTATCGCGCGCGATTCGACCCGCGCGCGCCCGCCGGGCTCGCTGCCGAGTTCGAACACCGCGCCCGGAGTTGGCTCGCCGCGCAGCGTCCGGACTGACTCAGCCCCCGGCCGCTGCCGGCCGCGCCAGCTTGGAGCCCGGCCAGACCGCGGGATGACTCCTCGCATACTGCGGTACGTACTCAAGCT
>JAOUFA010000234.1 GCA_029858545.1 Betaproteobacteria bacterium | reverse complement strand
GGCGAGCATTTGCAGAAGCTGATTGACGATGTGCTGGACCTTGCCAAGATCGAGAGCGGGCATCTGGAGCTGTCGATCGAACCGGTTGGCGCGTACGAGGAACTGGCGCAGATTCTCAGGCTGATGCGGCCGATGGCCAGGGCGAGGGGGATCGATCTCGCGTTGGACGAGGCGGGGCAGAATGTCGTGGTGCACGCCGACCGTATCCGGTTGCGCCAGGCGGTGCTCAATTTTGTCTCCAACGCGATTAAGTACAACCGGGAGCAAGGGGCGGTGAACATCGCCTGCGAATCCTGTGGCGAGGGCAGGATTCGTATCCGGGTGTCGGACACCGGAATCGGCATTCCCGCCGAGCGTCAAGCCGAGTTGTTCCTTCCTTTCCACCGCCTCGCGGGCCCCGACAGCGTGGTCGAAGGCACCGGCATCGGTTTGGCGATCACGCGCCGTCTGGTCGAGGCGATGGGCGGGGCGGTGGGTTTTGAAAGCCGGCCGGAAGGCGGCAGTATCTTCTGGCTGGAGTTGCCGTTGATCGAATCGATCCGATCCGCGCCGCTCGCCGCTTCCACGCAAAGGGATGAAGAACTGCCGCGGAAGGAAGATCGGCTGTCGCCGGCCAGGCTGCGGACGATTCTCTACATTGAAGACAATCCGGCCAACTTGCGCCTGATCGAGCAGTTGATCACGCGCCGTCCGGAATTGCGGATGCTGTCGGCGCACGAGCCGCGACTGGGTATCGAACTGATTGCCGCACATCTGCCGGATGTGATTTTGCTCGATCTCAATCTTCCCGAGCTGAGCGGCTACGAATTATTCGAGCGGCTCCAGGCGAATCCCGAGTCGGCGGGGATTCCGGTCATCGCGGTGACCGCGAACGCCATGCAGCGCGATATCGAGCGCGGCAGGCAGGCCGGTTTCTTCGCATACCTGACCAAACCGCTCGACGTCGCACTTTTCTATGCAACGCTCGACAAGGCGCTGGAAACAGTGGATCGGACGGCGCGATGAGTTCTACAATGGCGTCATGCCGCGGCCGCTTTCCCCGACGATGTCTTCGCAGGCGATCTATCTTACGGCGGACCTGCGTCGCATCGAGGCGGCTGCCCGGGAGCGCGAACCTGGGCTGATGCAGCGAGCCGGACTTGCCGCGGCGGAGCTTGCCGCGCGGCTCGCGAGCGGCGAGGAAATCCTGGTGCTCGCCGGTCCGGGCAATAACGGGGGCGATGCCTATGAGACGGCGGCGAATCTGCGCGAGCGATTCTTCCGCGTCAGCGTTGTTTCGCCGTCGCCGCTGGAATCACTCCCCGGGGATGCGCGGCGCGCGGCGCGCAGGTGGCAGGACGGCGGCGGGGAAATTCTCGGCGCTGCGCCGCCTGATCGCCGGTGGGGCCTGGTGATCGATGGTCTGTTCGGAATCGGTCTGGCGCGCGAGATATCCGGCCATTATGCGAGTCTCATCGACCATGCCCGGGCGCAGCCTTGCGCGCGTCTCGCGCTCGACATCCCGAGCGGCATCGATTCGGATACCGGCAGTGTGCTCGGTTGCGCGCTGCATGCGACGCATACGCTGAGTTTCATCGCCCTCAAGCCGGGACTGCTCACGCTCGACGGGCCGGATCATTGCGGCGAGATTAGCGTGGCCGGGCTCGGCGTCGATACGGAGTCCCTGCTGCCGGCGATCGGCCGGGTGGCGAGTCGCGAGTGGTTTGCCGCGGCGCTCAAACCGCGCGTACAGAACTTTCACAAGGGCATGGCGGGATCGGTGTGCGTGCTGGGCGGCGCAGCGGGGATGACCGGCGCGGCGTTGCTCGCCGCGCGCGCGGCGCTCAAGCTCGGCGCGGGACGGGTCTACGCGGGCCTGCTCGATCACGGCGCGCCCAGCCTGGACGCGGGCGCGCCCGAACTGATGCTGCGCCATCCGGACGAGGCGCTCGGCATGGATCTTGACGCCATCGTCATCGGTCCGGGTCTGGGACAGGGCGAACGGGGCGAGGCGCTTGTCGCCGCGGCGCTCGCCAGCGAAATCGATTGCGTGCTCGATGCCGACGCGCTCAACATCATGGCGGCGAACCCCGACTTGCGCGAAGCCTGTGCGCGGCGCAAGGCCGACACGCTGCTTACCCCGCATCCGGGGGAGGCGGCGCGACTGCTGGGTATCGATACCCGCGCGGTGCAGGGCAACCGATTGGGTGCCGCGCAGCGCATCGCTGCCGAATTCAACGCCTGTGCGGTGTTAAAGGGCAATGGCAGCGTCCTCGCGACGCCCGACGGACGCTGGTACATCAACCGGAGCGGCAACCCCGGCATGGCGAGCGCGGGAATGGGCGACGTTCTGGCGGGGATTCTCGGCGCGCTGTTGGCGCAGGGTCACCCGGGAGAGCGCGCTCTGGTGCTCGGCGTCCATTTGCACGGTGCGGCCGCGGACCAGCTTGCGCTCGATGTCGGCGGTCCGCTGGGGATCACGGCGAGCGAAACCATTGTGCCGGCGCGACGGATCTTCAACGCCTGGTGCGCCGCGGGGTCCGCGCCGGCGGTGCGCGCTTAGCGCGCGGCGCGTTGAGTGGACGGCAGTGCGCGCGCGATGACCACGTAGCGCAGGCTGTGATCGGAGCAACTTCCGGCGAAGGGATAGCAGCCGATCAGGGTGAGACGCGTCGGGCCTTCGTTCTTCATCACCCAGACGTCGCGCCGATCGAGGACCTCGATATCGGTGACGCGGTAATCGACGGTGCCGCGGTCGGTGCGTTCGATCGAGAGCAGATCGCCCTGCTTGAGGCGCCGAAGGAAGTCGAGCGCAGAACCTTGTGGATCGTCGATGACGCTGTTGCCCGGCCGCCCCGGCGCCGGGGTGCCCTCCTTGTGGAACGGGGCGGGAATCGCCGGCGGTCGCTGCGAGCCCGCCAAGACGAGGCGATCGATGCCAAGCGCGGGAACCCCTAGCCGGGCCAGCGGCCTCGCCTGGGCCCAGGGCCAGGGCGCGGTCAGGCGGTCTGCGCCGCGCGAACTGTGCCAGGCGCGCTCCAGGAAGATCTGCGTGATGGCTTGCCGGGCCAGGGCATAGAGACCTGGTCCGAACTGGATTGCACCGGCAAGCAGGAGCGGTGCGGCGATCCACGTGATCCAGTGCGGGCCGGATGGGCGGTCGCCGGGTTCGGGTACCTCGTCGGGCAGGGCACATTCCACACCCAGCGCCACGTCGCCGTAGGGGCTCACGTGCGCAGTTCCGCTGGCTTGAGCACGACGGGAACTTCGGCAGCGGAGGGCTGCGCGAAGTACGCGAGCAGCACTACTGCGCTCGCGAGGGTCACGCTTGCCGCGAGGCCGACGGCGATCGCAATCAGGATCTGGGCGAGCAGGTCGCGCAGGATCGGGGGCAGACGGTGAGTCGAGGTGTGCGCGGGCATGCGGCATTCCTTCCTTGTCGATGGCAGGTGGCTGGCAGACATTTCACGCCCGGATCGGGCGCGGGCCCTAGCTCGTGCATGGCAAAGCGCTGCTCAATTCTGGCGAAAATATGGCACGCGCTGCGCGCCGGGAATCGCGCCGTGCAGATGCGGTATATTGGGCAAGCCAACCCATGAACCGCCGCATCGCCATCGTCGAGGACGATCCCAGCATTCGCGCCAATTACGCCGAGGCACTTCGCCGGCACGGCTTCGAAGTCGCCGCCTATGGCGAGCGCGCCGAGGCGCTCGCCGGCATCAGGACGCGTCTGCCCGATCTTGCGGTAATCGACATCGGCCTGGGGGCGGATGCCGATGGTGGCTTCGCGCTGTGCCGCGAACTGCGCGCCCTGTCGGCCAGCCTGCCGATCATCTTTCTGACGGCGCGCGACAGCGATTTCGACATCGTTTCGGGGCTGCGGCTGGGTGCCGACGACTATCTCACCAAGGATATCAGCCTGCCGCACCTGATCGCGCGCATCGCGGCGCTGTTCCGGCGTGCCGATCTGGCGCACGAGCCGCCAACGAGCGAAGAGGATCTGGAACGCGGGCCGCTACGGCTCGACCTCAAGCGCTTCGAGGTGGCGTGGAAGGGGAAAGCGGTCGCGCTGACGCTCACCGAGTTCTGGATGATTCATGCCCTGGTTCGCTTTCCGGGGCATGTGAAGAATCGTGAGCAATTGATGGGCGATGCGAACCTGGTGGTCGACGATGCGACGATCACCTCGCACGTAAAGCGAATTCGCAGAAAGTTCGTCGCGGTCGATGCGGGTTTCGATCGGATCGATACCGTCTATGGCATGGGATATCGGTGGCGGGAATAGGCTTGCTGTCGCGTATCGACCGATTTTCATGAAGCATATTCCTTCCTTCAGTCTACGCGGCAAGCTGGCGCTGGTGGCTCTGGTACTGCTCGCGCTGCCCTGGTTCGGCGTGCGTTACGTGACCGAAATGGAGCGCTTGCTGTTTGAGGGCCAGGAGCAGGCGCTGCTCGCCACCGCGCGCGCGGTGGCCACCGCGCTGCACGAACGGCCGCGGCTGCTCGCTCCCGCGCCCGATCACAACGATGCGCTGCGGCGCGAGGCCGAGGAGGAGTTGCGCCGTCTCGCCGCGGAACAGGGAACCGGAGGTCCGCCGGTGACCCTCGCGCGCGAGGACTCGCTCAATGCGGGCGCGGCGCAGGAGGAAATCTCGGCGATTCTGCGCGCCGTGCAACGCAGTTCCTCGCGCATCTGGGTGGTGAACAACCGATACCGGGTGCTCGCGCTGGCCGGCAGCTTGCGCCGGCCGATCATCGACGAGGCGCCGCGCGGGGCCCTGCGCGCTGCGTGGCAGGACGTGCTCGGCTGGATGATCCAGCGTCCTACCGAGGATTTCGCCGAGTCGCTGCCCGACGATGTGCTCGCCACGGGTCGCGATATCGCGGCGGCCCTGCTCGGCACGCCCGGCACGCGGATGCGGCGTACGCCGGATGAGCGAGCGATCGTGCTCTCGGCCGCGCATCCGATCTGGGTCGGCAACGAGGTCGGTGGCGCCGTGGTGGTCGAGGAAACCACCAATCCGATCCAGTCGCTGAAGAGTGCGGCGCTTGAGCAGCTTCTCATCCTGACGCTGGTATCGATTGCCGGCGTGGCCGGCGTGCTGCTTGCCTACGCAAGCAGGCTTTCCTGGCGCATCCGGCGTTTGCGCGACGAGGCCGAATCGGCGATTGACGCGCGCGGCCGGATCACGGGTATTACCTCGGGTTCCGGCGCGGAGGACGAAATCGGCGACCTGTCGCGCTCGTTTTCGGCGGTGCTCGCCCGGCTCGCGCAGCACCATGCCTACCTGGAGAGCATGGCGGGCCGGCTGTCGCACGAGTTGCGCACGCCGATCGCGGTGGTGCGCTCGTCGCTCGAGAACCTGAAGCTCGCGCCCTCCGCGGAAGAAGCGAAGGTGTATATCCAGCGCGCGGAAGAGGGGCTGGCGCGCCTGACGACCATCCTGCAGCGCATGAGCGAGGCATCGCGCATGGAGCAGAGCCTGCGCAGCGCCGAGCGCGAGCGTTATGATCTCGCGGCCGTGGTGCGCGGCTGCGTCGAGGGCTACCGGCAGGCCTATCCCGGCGCGCGATTCGATCTCAGTCTGCCCGGGGCGGCGCTGGAGGTCGAGGGTGCGCCGGACCTCGCCGCGCAGTTGCTCGACAAACTGGCCGAGAACGCGGTGGACTTTTCGCCGCCGGGGGCGCCGATCCGCGTGACCTTGCGCGCCGA
The DNA here is from genome assembly GCA_029858545.1 of Betaproteobacteria bacterium. GTDB lineage: Bacteria > Pseudomonadota > Gammaproteobacteria > Burkholderiales > SG8-39 > JAOUFA01. Next base: position 381 of record JAOUFA010000234.1, on the reverse strand, counting down.
GGGTGGGATGGCGCGTCTGGACACCGAGAACCAGGGACCGCCTCTGCCGCCCGAGTTGCGCGGTCGGCTGTTCGAATCGATGGTTTCCGGCCGCGAGCGGAGTTCGGGCGCGCCGCATCTGGGCCTCGGGCTCTATGTCGCGCGCCTGATCGCCGAATTTCACGGCGGCGGCATCGAGGCGGAAAATCTTCCGGGGGGCGCCGGAGTCAACCTTCGGGTGGCTTTCCGCCTTGTCGCGGGCTGAGCGCGCAGCGTGGATCGCGTCGATTTGCTCGTCATAGGCGGCGGCATCAACGGCGTCGGTGTCGCGCGTGATGCGGCGGGTCGCGGGCTGTCGGTGCTGCTCGCCGAAAAGGGCGATCTTGGCGGGGCAACGTCATT
>JAOUFA010000233.1 GCA_029858545.1 Betaproteobacteria bacterium | reverse complement strand
TGATGGTAATTCCGCGTTCGCGTTCAAGGTCCATCGAGTCGAGCACCTGCTGGCCCATCTCGCGCTCCGACAACCCGCCGCACAGTTCGATGAAACGATCGGCAAGCGTCGACTTGCCGTGATCGATATGGGCGATGATCGAGAAATTGCGAATGCGGCTCTGCTGCATCAAGAAAAAGGGTGCCGGTCGGCACCCTTCTGGATAAAGTCCGCTATTCTATCCTATGCCGCCCTGTGGCGCGATCTTTCCAGGGCACTGCGCAGTGCCTGCAGATCCAGGAAATAGTGACAGATCTCCCGGCCGTCGGATTCCGTCAGGACCGGAATGCGCTCGCCATAGCGCGCCTCCAGACCAGGGTCCGCGTCGACGTCGATCTCATCGACCTCGAAACCCCAATCGCGCGCAAGCGGCGCAAGCGCCTGCGCCATGTCGCTGCACAAATGGCACCAGGGGCGTCCATACAGCGTGAAACGCATCGCCCCTCACCCCTTGTCTGCAAGTCCCGAAATCGTCACAAATGCGGAATTCTCGCCACGCCTCACATGCAGCGTGATGACAGCGGTCTTGTCGAGCCCGGCGAGCAGCTTGTTCAGCTGCTCGACCGTCCGCAAATCACTATGCTGGCCCTTGTGTACCAGCGTAAGCAGCACGTCGCCACGCTGCAACTCGGAACGCTGCTCCGCGCGCACATTGGTAACCACCAGTCCGTGTGAAAGCTTCAATTCCCTCTTCTGCTCCGCCGAAATTTCGCTGACAACGACCCCGAGGCGGTTGGCAGCGACTTCCGCGGACGGCTTACCTCGCTGTGCGCCTCGCAACGCAACGCGTTCCTCGGTCAGTTCACCGACCGTGATGGTGAGCGTCTCGATCGTACCCTTGCGCCATACTTCCATCACCGCCCGCGTCCCCGGACGCGTGCCGCCGACGATGCGCGGCAGATCGCCTGAGGATTCGACGCTCTTGCCGTTGAAGCGCGTGATGATATCCGTCGCAATGATGCCCGCCCGTTCCGCAGGACTGCCCTTCTCCACTGCGTTCACAAGCGCACCGCGCGGTCGATCGAGACCAAAGGAAAGCGCCAGATCCTTCGTGACCTCCTGGATCACCACGCCGATTCGTCCCCGCGACACGTGGCCTTTCTCGCGCAACTGTTTCTGCACGTCGAGGGCAACATCGATCGGGATCGCGAAGGAAAGACCCATGAATCCGCCGGTCCGGCTGTATATCTGGGAATTGATGCCAACCACCTCGCCTCGAAGGTTGAACAACGGGCCACCGGAATTGCCAGGATTGATCGCGACGTCAGTCTGGATGAAGGGGACGAAGTTCTCCTGGGGCAGGGCACGTCCTTTCGCACTCACGATTCCTGCGGTTACCGTGTTGTCAAACCCGAACGGCGAGCCGATCGCCAGTACCCATTCCCCCACCTTCAGTTTCGCCGGATCCCCGAAGCGCACCGCTGGCAAGCCCAGCGCATCGATCTTGATCAACGCAACGTCGGTTCGCTTATCCAATCCGATGAGCCTGGCCTTGTACTCGCGTTTGTCGGTCAGGCGAACCGCAATTTCCTCTGCACCGTCGACCACGTGCGCATTGGTCAGCACGAATCCATCCGTACTGATGAGAAAGCCCGATCCAAGCGAATGGCTCTCGCGTGGCGCCCCGTGTGGCGTGCCGGGAGCTATTCCGGGCGGAGTACGGGGAATGAAACGCCTGAAGAACTCGAGCATTTCCTCATCCTCGTTGCCCGGCAGCGGCGCGTTGGCACTGCGCTTCTTCATCTGACTGGTACTGATATTGACGACCGCCGGTCCCTGTTCATCGACCAGGCGCGTGAAATCGGGCAGTTCCTTCACCTGTGCCAAGGAAAGACCCGCAAACGTCAGCAAGGCTGCGAGCAACAGAAACTTCGGCATCTTCATCCAATTTCCCTCTCTAGTTACCCAAAACTGCTACTCAGCGCGGCGCGCGAAATTCGATGGCATGCGCAATGCGGCGTACGCTCGCCGCCGGCACTTCGCCCACCGCGGTGATGACCTGCGCACCAATTTCACGCGTATAGATGTGCACGGCTCCCATCTTTGCAAGTCCTGCCTCGACGCGCCCGCCTTGCGCTTGAGCGGGCTCCAGAAATACTGACACAGCCGCGAGGCCATCGGAAAAAACGACCTGGCCGACAGGATGCGCATCGCCAAGCTTGCGGGTTACTTCAGCAACCTTTTCGAACCCCGGCAGATCGACGCTGAACATCCATCCCGCTTGAGTCATGTTGGCGACGGTTGCGGACGCGTCTTCGATCCGCCAGGTCGATGTCGCAAAGCGCGATTTCAATTGCGCCGGTGTCACACCACCCAGTGTCCATTGTGTAAAAGTAAACCGCTCGGCGATCGCGCCCGCTTCATCGACGACCGTAGCCTTAAGAAGCATGCCTGTCTTAACATCTGCGCAAAGACGGTAGCCGTAGCGCAGGATATCGCGGGGGGTCAACACCACTTCCTGGCAATCGAAACCGGCCGCGCGCTGCAAACGTCCCAACGCGGCAGCGTAGTGCTCCGATAGTTTCGCGCGCTGTTCCGGCAACAGGCCCGGAAAACCGCGGCGGTCACCGCGCTTGTCAATCTTGACCGTACGACTTTCGGGAAGATAGCAACGCACCTCGTCCCGGGTGCGCACAATTTCCCGCGGCGTCCCATCCAAAGCCTCGAGTTTCTCTATCCCGCCCCCCGAATCCGATAGCCGCGTAATGCGCGAGGTCTCGGTACGCTCTCCCTGCTGGTAGACGAAGGTTCCAGTGTATGAAAGCTTCTGCGTGGCCTGATAGATGCGATCGAGCCACCGGTCCGTCACAGGCAAAGCCTGCGCGAATACCAAGGCTGTATGCACGGACAACATCATACCCAGCACATACTTGCTCATTTTCCGCCCTTCGCGCCGCCTGGCTCGGACACGGCGCGCACGTAAGGCGCCATGCCTTGCAGCCTTACCTGGGGCGAATAGGCCTGGTGCGCAAACAGATAATCCGCCGCAGCCCGAGGCGGTTGTATGTGGGTGGGTTCCACGCTCTTCGTGGTCGCGATCGTTCGGGGTGTCTCAAGGTTTGCCGTTCGCGGCGGGGGGCTGGCGACCGGTGCAAACACCGTCCACCCCACCCACGCAACGCCCGCGACTGCCGCGGCGACCGACAGCATGGCTCGGCGCGCGCCCGTCGATGCGACAGATCCCGGAGCCAATACCGTCGGCTCGTTTTCGAGTTCACGTACCACCTTCGCCGCAAAGCCGGAGGACGTCGGGGACAAGCCGCGCAGTACATCACCGATCAGGTGATAGGAGCGCCATGCCTCGCGCGCCTCATCATCGCCGAGCACTTGTCGATGCAGTCCCCCGGCATCGCTGTCGTTCGATTCGCCGTCAATCCATGCCGAGATTCGAGATTTCATGGCGCTACCACCTCTTTTCGCTGGAGGTACCGAGCAGCGGACGCAACCGTTCGGCAATAGCCTCACGCGCCCGAAAGATCCTTGAACGCACCGTCCCGATCGGGCAATCCATCATCTGCGCGATCTCTTCGTAGCTCAAGCCGTCGATTTCGCGCATTTGAATTGCGGTGCGCAGTTCCTCCGGCAGTTCATCCATCGCCCGATTGACGGTTAGGGCAATTTCCTTCGACTGCAACTCGCTTTCAGGAGTCCGAATATCGCGCAATTGCTCTTCCCTCTCGAATGCCTCGTCGCTGTCGGGCTCGATTTCCGAAAGCGTCGGGACTCGCCGCGCCCTCGCGACCAAGTGGTTCTTGGCGGTATTCATGCCGATCCGGTAGAGCCATGTGTAGAAAGCGCTGTCTCCGCGAAATGTCGGCAGAGCACGATATGCCTTGATAAACGCCTCCTGCGCGACATCTTCCACTTCCGCCGGATCACGAATCAATCTCGACAATAACCTCGTCAACCGCCGCTGATACTTCTCGACCAGCAATCCAAAAGCACGTTTGTCGCCCTGCTGCGCACGCGCGACCAGTTCCCGGTCTACGCCACTATCATTCATGACGATTCTCCGGGGATGCGGTCCGCGCCGCGCTACCACCGCGGTCGCGCGCTGCAAATTCGTCCTGACTCATTCCCACAGACAGCGTTCCCCGAAAATAGTTCGCGGCGCGCATCGCACTCCGATCAGCGGGAGAGCGAGTCCGCTGTCGGGTCCGGGCTACGCCCCCAAAGTGCCCATAGACGCAGCGCTCGAAAAGCCGACCGGCTGAGCATGTCGTGGGCGATGACCAGCGAGATGCGGCCGGCGCCGCGTGCCCGGATCGCGACCCAAATCCGGGTTACATGACGACGGGCGGCGATTTGCACCGGCAGTCTCGTGCCATCGACGCACTCGAGCACGGCCTGCCCGCCGTCCCAGATTTCTATCGCGCGGACGGAATGCTTCGATTTGAGCAATGCACGCCGCCGAGCCGAGGCGATCCCGAGCGCGACCAGCAGCAACGCCAGCGGCATCGCATAAGCAAACTCAAAGACAAGCATGACAGAAAGTGCCGCGGCGGCATGAAGGGCAACAATCAGCTCCGCCAAAAGGCGGGAGGGACCGAGCGAAATTCTGAGCGGCCGGGAAATCGTCAAAGCCTAGAAAACACCAGGGTTCCATTGGTACCGCCAAAACCAAACGAATTGGAAATTGCCGTGCGTATGGTCATCTTTCGTGCCGTATGGGCAACATAATCCAAATCGCAGTCCGGGTCGGGCGAGTCCAGATTGATCGTCGGCGGGGACGTCTGGTCACGCAGCGCAAGGATGGTAAAGACCGCTTCGACCGCGCCCGAGGCGCCGAGAAGGTGGCCGGTCATCGACTTTGTCGAATTGACCGCGACCTTGGCGGCGCGCGCGCCCAACAATCGCTTTACCGCCCTGGTTTCCGCGACATCTCCCAGCGGCGTGGAGGTGCCGTGTGCGTTGACGTAGTCCACGCTATCGAGCGCCAAGCCCGAGTTTTGCATTGCATTGCGCATGCAGCGGAAGGCTCCGTCTCCATCCTCGGCGGGAGCGGTGATGTGATGTGCATCCGCGGAAACCCCGTAGCCCGCCAATTCGCAATAGATCTTGGCGCCGCGAGCCTTGGCGTGCTCGTATTCCTCGAGCACCACTGCACCCGCGCCCTCACCCATGATGAACCCGTCCCGGTCCCTGTCCCAGGGACGGCTCGCTCGCGTGGGCTCATCGTTACGCGTGGATAAAGCGCGCGCCGCGGCGAAGCCGCCCATGGCGAGTTCGGTGATTACCGACTCAGCGCCACCGGCGATCATTACCTCGGCCTCTCCCAAACGTATGCTCTTGGCCGCCTCGCCGATGCAGTGCGTGGAAGTTGTGCATGCGGTGACAATGGCCAGATTCGGTCCCTTCAATCCGAGCAGGATCGAAAGATTCCCGGCGATCATGTTGATGATCGAACCCGGAATGAAGAACGGCGATATCCGCCGCGGTCCATTCTTGTTGAGCTCGTCGTGGGTGCTCTCCACGAGAGGCAGCCCCCCCATGCCGGAGCCGAAGTTCACTCCGAGGCGTTCCGCATTCTCCTCGGTCGCGACGATTCCTGCGTCGCGCCACGCTTGGATACCCGCCGCCATCCCAAAGTGGATGAATGTATCCATGCGCCGCGCATCCTTCGTCGACAGGTACTGTGACACGTCGAACGCCCTGACCTCGCCGGCGATCTGACAATTAAGGCGTGAAGCATCGAAATGCGTCACCCGTCCGATTCCGGACTGACCCGCGAGAATGTTTCTCCATGCCTCGTCAACGGAATTTCCGACTGGGCTGATTATGCCCAGGCCAGTCACGACGACTCTACGTGCAGTCAAAGTTTCTCCTACGGGCATGCCCTAGCAAGCGTCTGCGGCCTCCGACGCCCGCCGTAATGGAAAGTCTTCGAAGCGCCTGGTCGCCTCAGGACTTCTTGTGTGAATTGACGTAATCGATTGCCTGCTGGACGGTCGTGATCTTCTCGGCCTCCTCGTCGGGAATTTCCGTCTCGAATTCCTCTTCGAGCGCCATGACAAGCTCGACGGTATCGAGCGAATCCGCACC
>JAOUFA010000232.1 GCA_029858545.1 Betaproteobacteria bacterium | reverse complement strand
GAAGCGGTTGCCTGCGGCGCTGATCGGCGCGGGGCCGCCTACCGCGCAGGAGTTATTTAACATAATACACATTGGTGCTTTATCCGACTGAAGCAGCCCGCCAAGCCACCCCAGCCCATCTCATCCAAACGATGCCCCGCCACAGGACCTTTCACTCCCCCTAGGCGCCCGCAAGGCACCCGAACCTTCACCTGCCTAATTCATTCGCTCCCCCGGTGGGATCGGCAAGCTCACCACCGGAATACCCTCCTCAATCAGCGCATCATGCTCATCCCGCGTGGCGACGCCGCGAATCGGCCGCGCAGCGGCCTCGTCGTTGTGGATGCGCCGCGCCTCGGCGGGAAAGTCCTTGCCCACGTCCTCGGTCTTGCTGAATACGTCGTCGAGCATCTTCGAATACAGAATTTGCGCGAGCGCGAAGGGATCGCGAAGCTCGCCCTGGGCGATGGGTCTCGGCGTGGTTTGTGTCTGCGGGGGCCTAGCTTCGGTCTGCAGCGTGTTGAAGCGGGTGGGGGAAGGAACCCGCTCGACTTCGAGCGACGAGCATACAGGGCAGGCCAACACGCCGTTCCTCAGTTGACCGGAGAAATCCTCGGCTGAAGAGAACCAACCTTCGAACCGATGCCCCTGCTGGCAGGACAAGTCAAAAACGATCATGTATTTCGCCGCATATTTGCGCGTATGCCGCCGATTGTAATCGACCCTCGCTCCGCAGGTTGCGAATGACACGCTGGTGCCCAGGGCCGGAGTCGAACCGGCATGCTGTTGTCAGCGGGGGATTTTAAGTCCCCTGTGTCTACCAGTTTCACCACCCGGGCAGGTGAAGGACGAAATCTGGAGGCGGGGGTCGGAATCGAACCGGCGTCCACGGCTTTGCAGGCCGCTGCATGACCACTCTGCCACCCCGCCGGGGTATAGATAAAAAAGGGAAGGCTCCGTGCTGCCTTCCCTTGCCTTATTCTGGAGCGGGAAACGAGGCTCGAACTCGCGACCTCAACCTTGGCAAGGTTGCGCTCTACCAACTGAGCTATTCCCGCGTTAACGCGGCGCGGATTATATGCTTTTCCACGCCTCGCCTCAACCGGCCCCCCTCAGCCCGCATTCACATGGGGATAGGCCTTGCGCAGATAGTAAAGCATCGAGACCACAGTCAGCACCGCAGCGACATTGATCAGGATCGTTCCCAGCCACTGACAATTGACTATCCCGAACAGGTCGTCGTGAAACAACAACAGCGGGATGGCGATCATTTGGCTGGTGGTCTTCACCTTGCCGACGAAGGCGACGGTCATGCTTTTCGCCTGGCCGATCTTGGCCATCCACTCGCGTAGCGCCGAAATCGCGATTTCCCGCCCGATAATGATCAGCCCGACCACGGCCTCCACCCTACCGAGTTGCAGCAGCACGATCAGTGCGCCGACGACGATCAGTTTGTCGGCGACCGGATCAAGGAAGGCGCCGAACGCTGACATCTGGTTGAGGGTTCGTGCCAGATAGCCGTCCAGCCAATCGGTGACAGCGGCGAAGACAAAGATTCCGGTCGCGATGATGTTCTTCCATTCGTACGAAATCATTTCATAGGGAACGTAGTAGACACCGATGAACACCGGGATCATCAGTATCCGCAGCCAGGTAACCAGGTTGGGCCAGTTGAACAACTTAGCGCTCATTCTGCCGTCTGTCCGTGCAAACGCCGGTAGATCCGCTCCGCGACCGCGCGGCTGATCCCGTCTACCTTCGTCAATTCGTCGATCGCTGCCGCCTGAACGCCACGCAGCCCGCCGAACTGCGCAAGCAGGCGCTGGCGGCGTTTCGAGCCGATGCCCGGAATATCATCCAGCGCCGAATGAATGCGCGCTTTGCCGCGACGCGCGCGATGCCCGACGACGGCGAAGCGATGGGCTTCATCGCGGATGCTCTGAATCAACAGCAAAGCCGGGTCCTGCGGTGACAGAACCGGAGTAGAACCCTCGCCTTCGATCACCAGTTCTTCCAGTCCCGGCTTGCGCTCCGGCCCCTTGGCGATACCCACGACGGCGATATCATTCAATCCAAGTTCAACCAGCGCAGCCTTCGCTGCCGCGACCTGCCCCTTGCCTCCGTCGATGAGAATCAAGTCGGGAATCTTTCCGTTCTCAGTGGTTATGCGCTCGTAACGGCGCGCTAGCGCCTGACGCATCGCGGCGTAGTCATCGCCCGGTTTGACGTCACGGATGTTGAAGCGCCGGTACTCGCCTTTCTGCATCCCCTGGCGGTCGTAGACAACGCAGGACGCCACCGTCGCCTCGCCCATCAAATGGCTGATATCGAAGCACTCCACGCGTTGCGCCGAATCTGGCAGGCCGAGCGCGTCACGCAGCGCGACGAGGCGCGCCTCCTGCGTCGTCTTTTCCTTCGAACGCGCCTCGAGCGCGAGGCTGGCGTTGCGGCAGGCCATCTCGACCCAGATGCGTCGCTCACCCTGTATCGGTGCGGTAATCTGTACGCCTTGCGGTGCCTTCGCAGAAAGCATTGCCTCGATGACCTCGCGGTCGAGTTCCACGCTCGTCAGCAGCAGCGGAGGAAGCGGCCGGTCCAGGTAATGCTGCTCGATGAACGCGGCCAGCACTTCTTCGGGGGCAGCGTCATGAATATTATGCGGAAAAAAGCTACGGTCGCCGACGTGCCGACCTGCTCGGATCATCACCAGATTGACGCAGGCGACCTGGTCTTCGATGACGCAGCCGATGACGTCGGCATCGATGCTGCGCTCGCTCTCGACATACTGGCGCGCACGCACACGCGCAAGGGCCCGCACCTGGTCGCGGAAGATGGTCGCCTCCTCGTAGCGTTGCGCGCGGGCGGCAGCGTTCATGCGCGCGTTCAATTGCTCGATCACGTCGTCTTCCCTGCCCTCGAGAAAGAGTTCGGCACTGCGCACATCGCCGGTATAGGCCTCAGCGCCGATCTGCCCAGTACAGGCGGCCGTGCAACGCCCGATCTGGTGCAATAGACAGGGGCGCGAGCGATTCTCGAACACGGTATCCTCGCAGGTACGAAGCCTGAATACCCGTTGCAGCAACTGGATCGCATCGCGCACCGCGTTCGAGTCGGGAAACGGGCCGAAGTAACGGCTGCCGCGCTCGCGCGCGCCGCGGTGAAAACCGATGCGCGGAAAAGCGTGGCCGCTGATCATGAGATAAGGATAGGATTTGTCGTCGCGAAACAGGATGTTGTAGCGCGGCGCGAGGCTCTTGATGAGGTTGTTCTCAAGCAGCAGGGCCTCTGCTTCGGAGCGGGTGACCGTGGTCTCGATACCTGCGACCTGCGCAAGCATCATGCGAATGCGCGGACTCACCACGGTCTTCTGGAAGTACGAGCCCACGCGTTTGCGGAGATCACCAGCCTTGCCGACGTAGAGCACCTCGCCCTGTGCCCCCAGCATGCGGTACACCCCGGGCAAATTGGGCAGCCCCGCGACAAACTGTTTGGGTTCGAATGATTCGCTCATGGAATACCAAATTCACAGACGGCGCGATCGTTCGACCGCAGGCCAATTGTAACTTCAGGCCTCTGATTTCGTGTAAAATTCGCGCCCTTTTCAGTAGTAGTGGTCGTCCATCATGGCAAAAGTCTCTGCGGTAGAAATCCGCGTCGGCAACCTGCTCGAGTGGGACAAACGTGTCTGGCGCGTGCTCAAGTGCTATCACGTGCACGTTGGTGGTCGTGGTGGCGCGTTCATGCAGGTTGAGATGAAGGATATCGAAGCCGGCACCAAGACCAACCAGCGTTTCCGTACCGAGGACAAGGTCGAGCGCACCTTTGTGGATCAGCGCGACATGGAGTACCTCTACCAGGATGGCGACGACTACGTCTTCATGGACAAGCAGAGCTACGAGCAGATTACCCTGGGGGCCGACTTTCTCGAAGGCCAGTCCGGCTATCTGCTACCCAATACCCAGGTACAGATCAACTTCCACAATAACCGTGCGATCGGCGTTCAGTTACCGCCGTCGGTAATTCTGACCGTGGCGGACACCGAGCCAGGCATTAAGAATGCGAGTGCGACGAACTCTTTCAAATCCGCGACGATGGAAACCGGGATGATCGTACAGGTTCCGCCGTTCATCAATCAGGGCGAAAAGATCAAGATCAATACTGACGATGGCAGCTATATGGAGCGTGCCTAATCGATCGTACGACATATCGTCGATAAATTCAGCGCTAGCGGAGGGCCAGCGGTATTTGCGGCGCGCTTAGGCAAGCGCACCGACCAGTTCCACGGCGTGTCGATAGGCCACCGAGCCAAGTAGGTTCACCGGCTTCACCCTCATCCGCGCTGTGCGCACGGCACTCGCCGGATCGGTTGCCGCAAGCCCTTCCAGAAGATCTTCCTGCCCACGGGGATCGTTGCACAGCAATACCATGTCGCAGCCTGCCGCCAGCGCGAGGCGCGCGCGGTCTGCGATTCCCCCGGCGCTGCGCGCGCCTTCCATTGACAAGTCATCGCTGAAAATCAGCCCGTCGAATCCCAGGCGGTGACGCAGCACCTCCTTCAGCCAGAACTCAGAATACCCCGCGGCCTCGGGGTCGACTGCGGTATAAATCACGTGTGCAGGCATCACCGCCGCAAGCCCCGCTTCGATCGCCGGTCGGTAGGGCGCGATATCTCTCGCAAAAATCTCCTCCAAGCTTCGTCCATCGCGCGGCAAATCGACATGCGAATCCGCCGAGACATAGCCATGCCCCGGGAAATGCTTGCCGACCGCCGCCATACCGCCATCGGCAAGTCCACGGATAAACTCTGCCGAGAGTTCGCCGACGACTGCTGGGTCGGTGTGGAATGCGCGGTCGCCGATAACCGCGCTCGCGCCGTAATCAAGGTCGAGAACCGGCGTGAAACTGAAATCGAGACCGCAGCTGGCGAGTTCCGCGGCGATCACGAGGCCCGCGGCGCGTGAGGCCCGCCGGCCGCTGTCCGGGTCGCGGTCCCAGCACTCGCCAAGCCTGCGCATCGGGGGAACCGACGTGAACCCACTGCGAAAGCGCTGCACGCGTCCGCCTTCGTGATCCACGCACAGCAGCAACTCGGAACGTTGCGCACGCATCTCCGCCGTCAGAGCGCGCAGCTGCACCGGATCGCGATAATTGCGCGCAAACAGAATTACCCCACCCGTTGCCGGGTGTCTCAACCTGTTCCGGTCTTCATCGGTAAGCGCGAGTCCTGCAATGTCGATGACCGCCGGTCCCACGCTCATCCGTCGCGCTCCAGGATCACGGTGGCACTTGCCATCTCACGCTCATCGGTAATCGTTACATGGGAGCGCCGTACGCCTCGCTCTTCGAGCAAAGCAGCAAGCGCGGCAGAGAATTCCAGCCGCGGCTCACCGGAATTCAGATTGACCACCCAGACACCATGCCAGTTTGCCGGCGCACGAATACCTGTTCCGAGTGCCTTGGTGAACGCCTCCTTGGCGGCAAAGCGCTTGGCGAGATACGCCACGGGCTTGACATGCGAGCGGAAGCGCCGCAGCTCGGGTTCGCACAGGATGCGCTCCGCAAAACGCTCGCCGAATCGATCGAGCGAGCGTGCGATGCGCGAAATCTCAATGAGATCGGTGCCGATGCCGTAGATCATCGTATGCTTTGACGCGGGGCCTCCGCCATCAGTCGTTTCATCTCGCGGACCGCCTCGCGCAACCCGACGAATAGCGCGCGCGATACGATCGCATGTCCGATATGCAGTTCGCGCACGCCGGCAAGACCCGCCACCGCTCCGACGTTGACATAATTGAGCGCATGCCCCGCGTTGAAACGCATGTCGAGGGCGCGGATCGCCTTCCCGGCTTCGCGGATCTTCGTCAGCTCGGCGATGACGGCGGGTGCTTCCGCATCGCGCCGGCCGCTATGAAAGGCGCTCGCAAAGGGGCCCGTGTGCACCTCGCAGACTGATGCGCCTACGCGCCGCGCAGCTTCCACCTGTCGCAGGTCGGCATCGATGAAGACCGAGACCACGATACCCTCCCCCGTCAGGCGCGTGACGATCTCCTTGAGGCGCTTTTCCTGCGACACGACGTCGAGCCCGCCCTCGGTGGTGACTTCGCGACGCACCTCT
>JAOUFA010000231.1 GCA_029858545.1 Betaproteobacteria bacterium | reverse complement strand
CGCCCAGACCGACGCAGGCCACGCATGGAACCATTCGCCAAAGAAACGCTTCCCGTCAGCATTGAAGAGGAGATGCGTCGCTCGTACCTCGATTACGCGATGAGCGTGATCGTCGGCCGGGCGCTGCCCGACGTGCGCGACGGACTGAAGCCGGTGCATCGGCGCGTGCTGTTCGCGATGCACGAACTGGCCAACCACTGGAACCGTCCCTACAAGAAGTCGGCGCGCGTGGTCGGCGACGTGATCGGTAAGTACCACCCGCACGGCGACGTCGCGGTATACGACACGATCGTTCGCATGGCGCAGCATTTCTCGCTGCGCTACATGCTGATCGACGGCCAGGGCAACTTCGGTTCGGTGGACGGCGACAACGCCGCGGCGATGCGCTACACCGAAATCCGCATGGCGAAGATCGGCCACGAACTGCTCGCCGATATCGATCGCGAGACGGTGGATTTCGGACCGAACTACGACGGTTCCGAGCACGAGCCGCTGCTGCTGCCTTCGCGCATCCCGAATCTGCTGATCAACGGCTCCTCGGGAATCGCGGTCGGCATGGCGACCAACGTGCCGCCGCACAATTTGCGCGAAGTCGTCGACGCCTGCCTGCTGCTCCTCAACGACCGGGAGGTGGCGATCGAGGAGCTGATGAAGGTGATTCCGGGGCCCGACTTTCCCACCGCGGCGATGATTTACGGCGTCGCGGGGGTGCACGAGGGCTATCGCACCGGGCGCGGGCGCGTGGTGATGCGCGCGCGCACGCACTTCGAGGACATCGGACGCGGCGACCGGCAGGCGATCATCGTCGACGAACTGCCCTACCAGGTGAACAAGAAGGTGCTGCTCGAACGTATCGCCGAGCTGGTGAGCGAGAAGAAGATCGAGGGCATCTCCGACATCCGCGACGAGTCCGACAAGCAGGGCATTCGCGTGGTGATCGAGCTCAAGCGCGGCGAACTGGCCGAGGTGGTGCTCAATCACCTCTACAAGCAGACCCAGCTGCAGGACACCTTCGGCATGAACATGGTCGCGCTGGTCGACGGCCAGCCGAAACTGCTCAACCTGAAGGAGATCATCGAGGCGTTCATTTCGCACCGTCGCGAGGTGGTGACGCGACGCACGGTGTTCGACCTGCGCAAGGCGCGCGAACGCGGCCATATCCTGGAAGGCCTCGCGGTGGCGCTGTCCAACGTCGACCAGGTGGTCGAGCTGATCAAGAAGGCCCCCAATCCGGCCGAGGCAAGGCGCGAACTGATGGCGCGCACCTGGGTCTCGGCGCTGGTGCACGAGATGCTCGCGCGCGCGAGCGCGCAGGCGTACCGGCCCGAGGGGCTCGCCGCCGAATTCGGCGTGCGCGAGGACGGCTACCGCTTGTCGGAGGCGCAGGCGCAGCGCATCCTCGAGATGCAATTGCAGCGCCTCACCGGTCTCGAGCAGGACAAGATTCGCGACGAGTACCGGCAGGTGATGGAGGAGATCGCCGATCTCATCGACCTTCTCGAAAAACCCGCGCGCGTCACGGCGGTCATCGCCGCGGAGCTGGGCAAGATCCGCGAGGAGTTCGGCGATGCGCGTCGCACCGAGATCATCCCCACCGCCGAGGACATCTCGCTCGAGGACCTGATCGCGCCGCAGGACATGGTGGTGACGTTCTCGCACGGCGGCTACGTGAAGTCGCAGCCGCTCGCCGACTACCGCGCGCAGCGCCGCGGCGGTCGCGGCCGCCAGGCGGCGACCACCAAGGAAGACGATTTCATCGAGCGCATGTTCATGGCGCACTCGCACGACTACCTGCTGTGTTTCTCGAGCCGCGGCCGCATGTACTGGCTGAAGGTCTACGAGGTGCCGCAGGGCAGCAGTACCAGCCGCGGCAAGCCGATCGTCAACATGTTCCCGCTCGAGGAAGGCGAGAAGATCACCGCGGTGGTGCGCGTCAAGGAGTTCGACGAGCAACACTTCGTGTTCATGGCGACCGCGCGCGGCACCGTGAAGAAGACCCCGTTGTCGGAGTTTTCGCGCCCGCGCCCGTCGGGGATCATCGCCGCCAATCTCGACGCGGACGATTACCTGATCGGCGTCGCGCTCACCGACGGCGGCTGCGACGTGATGCTCTTTTCGTCCGAGGGCAAGGCGATCCGCTTCGCCGAGGACGACGTGCGTGCCATGGGCCGTCAGGCGACCGGCGTGCGCGGCATGCGCCTGCCCGAGGACGGCAGCGAGAGCGTGGTATGCATGCTGGTTGCCAAGGACGAGCGGCTCGCGGTGCTCACCGCGACCGAGAACGGCTACGGCAAGCGCACCCCGGTGGCCGACTACACGCGCCACGGGCGCGGCGGCCAGGGAATGATCGCGATCCAAACCTCGGAGCGAAACGGCAGACTGGTCGGCGCGGTGCTGGTCGAGGACAGTGACGAGGTGATGCTGATCTCGACCGGCGGCGTGCTGATCCGCACCGCAGTGGCGCAGATCCGCGAGGCGGGCCGTTCGGCGCAGGGCGTCACGCTGATCGCGCTCGATGCGGGCGAGAAGCTCGCCGGCCTGGAGCGCATCGTCGAACGCGAATTGGGCGGCAACGGCAACGGTAGCGGCGGCAACGACAGCGACAACGGAAACGGAAACGGCAACGGAAACGGCAACGGCAACGGCGCGGGCGATGGTCCGGTCGAGCCATCGAGCGGGGAGACGGTGCACTAATGTCACGCGTGTGGAATTTCAGTGCCGGTCCGGCGGTACTGCCCGCCGAAGTGCTCGCGCGCGCGAGCGACGAGATGCTCGACTGGCAGGGCTCGGGCATGTGCGTGATGGAGATGAGCCATCGCGGCAAGGAATTCATCGGCATCGCCGCCGAGGCGGAAAAGGACTTGCGCGAACTGCTGGCGATCCCGGCGCATTACAAGGTGCTGTTCCTGCAGGGCGGGGCGACGTTCCAGTTCGCGCAGGTGCCGATGAACCTGCTCGGTGCGACGGGCAAGGCCGATTACGCGATCACCGGCGAGTGGTCGAAGAAAGCGGCCAAGGAAGCGAAGGCTTACGGCGACATCCACATCGCGGCCTCGGCCGAGGACCGCGCCCACACCTACGCTCCGGCGCAGGGCGCCTGGCGACTGCGCGCCGACGCGAGCTACGTGCACTACTGCTCGAACGAAACGATCGGCGGGGTCGAATTCAACTGGACCCCCGACACCGGGACGGTGCCGCTGGTTGCGGACGCGTCGTCGCACATCCTGTCGCGCCCGATCGAGGTGTCGAAGTACGGACTGATCTACGCCGGCGCGCAGAAGAACATCGGCCCCGCCGGCCTGACGATCGTCGTCGTGCGCGAGGACCTGATCGGGCATGCGCGCGCGGGCACGCCCTCGGTGATGGACTACAAATTGCAGTCCGACGCGGACTCGATGCTCAACACCCCGCCCACCTACTCGATCTACGTCGCCGGGCTGGTGTTCAAGTGGCTGAAGGCGCTCGGCGGCCTCGCCGAAATCGAGCGCCGCAACGTCGCCAAGGCGAAGCTCCTGTACGATGCGATCGACGCCGGCGGTTTCTACCGCAACCCGGTGGACAAGCCGGACCGCTCGCGCATGAACGTGCCGTTCACGCTGGCCGATGCGCGCCTGGATGATGCCTTCCTCAAGGGAGCGCAGGAGCGCGGCATGCTGCAGTTGAAGGGACATCGCTCGGTCGGCGGCATGCGCGCCTCGATCTACAATGCGATGCCGGTCGAGGGCGTGCAGGCGCTGGTCGCCTACATGAAGGAATTCGAGCAGCGCCATGGCTGAGCACGCGCGCGACGCAGTCGAGATCCTGGTGCTGAACGAGATCGCGCAGGCGGGGCTCGCGCGCCTGTCGGCGGCCCGATACACGATCGTCAAGGAGTCCGCGCGGCCCGAAGCGATCCTGCTGCGCTCGCGCGACCTGCATGGTTACGCGTTCGGCGACCGGCTCCGGGCGGTCGGCCGCGCCGGGGCGGGGGTCAACAATATTCCGGTGGCCGAGTTGACGCAGCGCGGCGTGCCGGTGTTCAACGCGCCGGGCGGCAACGCCAACGCGGTCAAGGAACTGGTGCTGGCCGGGATGCTGATCGCGGCGCGCCGGCTCGCGCCGGCGCTCGATTTCGTGCGCTCGCTGGATGCCGCCGGTACCGCGCTCGACAAGCGCGTCGAGGAAGGCAAGAAGGCGTTTGCGGGCAGCGAGCTGAAGGGGCGCACGCTCGGGGTGATCGGTCTGGGCAAGGTCGGGTGCCTGGTCGCGGATGCGGCGATCCACCTCGGTATGGAGGCGATCGGCTTCGATCCCGAGATCACGGTCGATGCCGCATGGAGCCTGCCCGCGCAGGTGCGCCGCGCCGCGTCGATCGTCGAGGTGCTGAAGGCGAGCGACTACGTCAGCCTGCACGTGCCGCTCGTCGACAAGACACGCGGCCTGATCGGCGAGAAGAATCTCGCGTTCATGCGTCCCGGCGCGGTGCTGCTCAATTTCTCGCGCGACGGCGTGGTCGACGAGCGCACACTGCTCGACGCGCTGCGCGCGCAGCGCCTGAAGAACTATGTCACGGATTTTCCGTCCGCCGCATTCGCCGGCCGCGCGGAGGTCGTCGCGCTGCCGCATCTGGGCGCATCGACCGAGGAGGCCGAGGAGAATTGCGCGGTGATGGTGGTCGACCAGCTGCGCGATTTTCTCGAGAACGGCAACGTGCGCAACGCGGTCAACTTCCCCGACGCGGCGATGGAGCGCGAAGTGGCCTACCGTCTGGCGATCGCGCATGCCAACGTGCCCGACATGCTCGCGCGCATCTCGCATACCCTCGGCGGGCGGCGCATCAATATCCACAACATGCTGAACAAGTCCAAGGGCGACACCGCCTACACCCTGCTCGATGTCGAATCCCCGGTGCCGGAGGCCGCGCTCGCCGAGTTGCGTGGCATCGAGGGGATGCGCGCGATCCGTTACCTCGGCGCCTGAAACCGGCGCCACGGCGAGATATCGGGGCGGGGGCACGAAGCATGGAAGAAATCGAGAAACTGCGGCGCGACATCGACGCACTGGACGGAGAACTGCTCGAACTGATCAATCGGCGCGCCGCGTTCGCGCGGCGCATCGGCGAACTGAAGGCCGGCGCGCCCGTGTACCGGCCCGAGCGCGAAGCCGAAATCATGCGGCGCGTGGCCGAACGCAATCCCGGCCCGCTGCCCGCCGAGCGCGTGGTGAACGTGTTTCGCGAGGTGATCTCCGCGTGCCGGGGAATGGAGGCGGGCATTCGCGTCGCCTATCTCGGCCCGCAGGGAACCTTCAGCGAGCAGGCCGTGCGCAGGCAGTTCGGCGAGGCGGTCGAGGCGCAAGCGGCCGCCTCCGTGGACGAGGTTTTCCGCCGCTGCGAGTCGGGCGCGGCCGACTTCGCGGTCGTGCCGGTGGAGAATTCCACCGAGGGCGCGGTCGGGCGCAGCCACGATCTGCTGCTCGTCACCCCGCTCAGGATCTGCGCCGAGGTCGAGGTCCGCGTGCAGCAGAACCTGCTGTCACGCGTCGCCGGCCTCGATGCGGTGACGCGCGTGTATTCGCACGCGCAATCGCTCGCGCAGTGCAACGTCTGGCTGAACCAGAATCTTCCGGGTGTCGAGCGCGTGCCGCTCGCCTCGAACGCCGAGGCCGCGCGCCGCGCCGCCGCCGAGGAAGGCGCGGCGGCGATCGCCGGCGAGGCCGCCGCCGCGCACTACGGGCTCGCGCTGCTCGCGCGCTCGATCGAGGACGACCCGAACAATACGACGCGCTTTGTCGTGCTCGGCAATCTCGATCCGGCGCCCACCGGGCGCGATCGCACTTCGCTCGTGATGTCCGCGGACAACAAGCCGGGCGCGGTGCATGCGCTGCTCACGCCGCTTGCCGAGAACGGCGTGAGCATGACGCGCATCGAGTCGCGTCCGGCGCGCGCGATGCGCAGCGCGCTGTGGGAGTACGTCTTCTTCGTCGATCTGGACGGGCATCAGAAGGACGCGCGGGTTGCCGCCGCGCTCGATGCGTTGCGCCGCGAGGCACCGTTTCTGAAGGTGCTCGGGTCGTACCCGGCGGCGTCGCGCTGATGGCGCGCTGTGCGGTGTTTGCCACTGACTGTGCTACCTGGGA
>JAOUFA010000230.1 GCA_029858545.1 Betaproteobacteria bacterium | reverse complement strand
AGTTCAGGCTGATCGAGGGGGATTTGAACGGCAACGGCTCCGGCGCGGTCGGCTAAAGGGTGCGGAAACGGATTGGGCGGGCGCATACGGGCGGGTACTCTTGCTGCCCGGCACAACGTCAGCCCGATTTGCGCATCGACCGCGTATCCATGCCGCGGCGGCCCAGGAGGCGGTGGCGGCGAGGTAAACTGGTGACCGCCTCATCGAGGCGCGGCGAGGGAACAGTATGGGCAGCACTGCACAGAAGATTTTCGACCACGTGAGCCGGCTTCCGGAGCCGCTCGCGCGCGAGGTGCTCGACTTCATCGGCTACCTCGAGGTCAGGCACGGACTGCGCGATCTGCTGTCCGAGGATCTCAAGGCCGCCCAGGAACCCGCGATGAAGTACGTCTGGGACAATCCCGACGACGAGGTCTGGAATGAAGTGTAGACCGGGCGACCTCGTACTGATTCCCTTCCCATACTCCGACCTGCAGTCATCGAAGAAGCGCCCGGTCCTCGTACTCACGGGACCCGACCACCAAGGCGACATCATCGCTTTGGCGGTGACGTCGGTTCGCCAACGCGATCACGCTTTGGAGATTGTCACGGCATCCCTCGCCGCCGGCATACTTCCGAGACGGGGCTGGGTTCGCGTGGATAAGATTTTCACGTTGAGCGAAAGTGCCATCGTCAAGAGTTTCGGCGCCGCGACCCCGGCCTTCATGCGTAGCGTGCTGAACGGGCTGTGCGAACGCGTCGGCTACGCCAATCCCTATTTTAGGTTGCCTGCCGCCATGCACCGACGCCCGCCTGGAACCTACGTCGCGGCCACGACCGCCGGCGCGCGCTTCAAGGCCTTCGTACCCTCGCCGCTGCCCAACGCGGCGCTGCTGCGCTAGAGATTAGAGGATGGCGGACAGCGAGCGCGCAAGAAGGCGACTACTCGATCTCAATAACTCGTTGCCGATACGCTTAGGAAGTTGCGGCAGCTGACCTGGGATCAGTGGTATCGGGATCACGGCCTGAAGTGGGAGAAAGTTCCGCGCCTCAACCCGCCCGCGGGCATCGATGCGATCTACACGCTTCGCATTACGCAATCGCGGCGCGCGACCGCATGTCGAACCGGCAACTACCTTCGATTTCTGACGATCGCGCCCGATCACGACGCCGCCTACGGCAAGAAGTAGGCGGCGGTTTGATTGGTGGAGGCGGCGGGAATCGAACCCGCGTCCGCAAGCCCTCCACAACCCAGGACTACATGCTTAGCCGTATCATCAGATCTCGCCTCGCGCCCGCCGACCGGCAGGCAGGCGTTTGGCCAGTCGCTTCGACGGATCCACGCGGAGAAGCGACCACCCCGCGCAGAGAGGCTGATGTGAATGACGCTGCACCTCCTTGCGGAGGCCTAACCCATCAGCAGGCTAGTGCAGCGTCTCGCCGGTGTTAGGCGGCGAGAGCGAAACGCTCGTCGTTTGCGTTTGTAGTGTTTCCAGATGGATTTACGAGGGCTCTGGTCCTCGGCATGCCCTGAACTGCTTCGCGACCCACGTCGAGACCAGGTCGCCCCCGGTTTCGTCGTATTACAACCCGCATTGTCGCATATGGGGCCGGTTGCGCGATAGCCAAGCCCGCGTCAGAGGTGCTCGAGCAGTCCGAGCGGATGCGCGATCACCGCGTCGGCGTCCCACGCGTGCGGCGCGGTCTCGCCGCCGTAGCCGTAGGCGACCGCCACCACGGGCATGCCGGCGGCGCGCGCGGCCTGGATGTCGCGCAGGTCGTCGCCGAGGTAGCAGCAGTCCTGCGGCGGCAGGCCGAGTTCTGCCGCGGCATGCTGCAGCGGCGCGGGGTGCGGTTTGATGTGCGCGGTGGTGTCGCCGCAGACGACGCAGGCGGGCGCGAGGCCGAGCGCGGCGATGATCGGCAGCGTGAAGCGCCGCGCCTTGTTGGTGACGATCCCCCAGCGGATGCCGCGCGCGCCGATTTCCGCGAGCAGCGCGTCGCATCCCGGAAACAGCCGGGTATGCGCGCACAGCGCCTCGCTGTAGCGCGCGAGGAAGGCTTCGCGCAGCGGCTCGAAGTCCGGGTCGCCCGGCGCGAGGCCGAAGCCCGCGTGCAGCAGGCCGCGCGCGCCGGCCGACGCCCAGGGGCGGTAGGTGTCGAGCGGCAGTTCGCCGAGTCCGCGTTCGAGTCGGAGGCGGTTGACCGCCGCGCCGAGGTCCGGCGCGGTGTCGGCGAGCGTGCCGTCGAAATCGAACAGCACCGCGCGCGGGGCGGTCTTGCGCGCCACCGCCTCAGCCATCGTTCAGGCGTCGTCGCGCACGCAGCGCAGCAGGTAATTGACGTCGCAGTCGGGGCCCAGCCGGTAGCGCTTGGTGAACGGGTTGTAGGTCATGCCGATCATCTCGCTCGGAATGAGTCCCACGGCGCGGCACCAGGTCGCCAGTTCCGAGGGCCTGATGAGGCGCGCGTAGTCGTGCGTGCCGCGCGGCAGGAGCTTGAGGACGTATTCGGCGCCGACCACGGCGAACAGATAGGCCTTCAAATTGCGGTTGATGGTGGAAAAGAATACCTGGCCGCCGGGTCGAACGAGCCGTGCGCAGGCCGCGACGGTGCTTGCCGGATCGGGCACGTGTTCGAGCATTTCCATGCAGGTCAGCGCTTCGAATTCGTTCGCGTGCGCGTCGGCGAATTGCTCCGCCGAGGCCGCCGCGTAGGCGACCGGCAGGCCCGACTCGAGCAGGTGCAGTTGCGCGATCTTGAGGGCCTTGTCGGCGAGGTCGATGCCGGTGACCTCGGCGCCGATCTGTGCCATCGCTTCGGTGAGCAGTCCGCCGCCGCAGCCCACATCGAGGACCTTCTTTCCGGCGAGCCGTGCGTGCTGGTCGATCCAGGCAAGGCGCAGCGGATTGATTTCGTGCAGCGGCCGGAATTCGCTGGTGGGATCCCACCAGCGATGGGCGAGCTGGCTGAACTTGTCCAGTTCAGCGGGGTCGACGTTCTGAGCGTTTTTCAATTGCGCAGTACCAGGCCAGGCAAGCCCTGGCCGGGCAGGGCTTTGCTGAAGCGGTCAGTTGGTCCGCGTGCCGACAATTTCAATGTCCACGCGCCGGTTGGGCGCGAGGCATTCGACGAGGGGCTTGCGTTTCTTCTCGGTGCATTCCTTCACCGGCTGCTTTTCAGCACGGCCTTCGGTGTGAATGCGGCTCGCGTCGACGCCCCGCTCGACGAGGTAGCGCTTGACGGCTTCGGCGCGGCGGACCGACAGCTTCTGGTTGTACCGGTGCGGTCCAAGGCGGTCGGTGTGGCCGATGCCGAGCACGACCTCGAGGTCCATGGCTTTGGCCTGAGCCGCGAGCTCGTCGAGCTTGCTCTTGCCTTCGGGCTTGATGAGGGCGCGGTTCAGGTCGAACAGCACGTCGGCGGCCATGGTGACCTTTTCGGCAACCTGGCGCGGAGCCGGGGCCGGTGTCTCGGGCTCGGGCACGACCGCCACCGGAGGCGGCGGCGGCGGCGGGGCGGGCGGCTCGACGACTTCGGGCGGCGGCGCCGGGGGTTTCGCCGGGGTGCTGGAGCAGGCTGCGAGAAGGGCGAGCGATGAGGCGATCGCCAGCCACAGCAGGGTTCTAATCTTCATCCTTTTTCTCTCCGAAAGTAAATAACTATTTACTTTTCAATGGATTTGAGAGTCTGAAGGGCATTCTGCCATAGATTGCTGGAGGTGTCCAAAGATGAAAACGCCGCGCTTTGCAGGCGGCCTTCGGCAACCGCGAGCTGGCCCGCCACCCAGACGTGGGTCACGTCCTCGCGTCCGGCCGCATAGACCAGGTGCGACGCCGGGTCATAGCAGGGCGTCAGCCCGGGCCCGGCCAGCCGCACCGCGACCAGGTCGGCGGCCTTGCCCGGGGTCACCGAGCCGAGCTTGTCGCCCAGGCCGAGCGCGATCGCGCCGCCCAGCGTCGCGCTGCGCAGCGCGGCGTGCGCGGGCATCGCCTGCGCGTCCTGCGCCACCGCTTTGGCGAGCAGCGCGGCAAGGCGCATCTCGGCGAACATGTCGAGCCGGTTGTTGCTCGCCGCGCCGTCGGTGCCCAGCGCGACGTTGACGCCCGCGGCGAGCAGCGCCGCGACGGGGGCGAATCCGCTTGCGAGTTTGAGGTTCGACGAAGGGCAATGCGCGACCGAGCAGCCGTGCTTGGCGAGCAGCGCCAGCTCCGCGCTGGAAAGATGCACCGCATGCACCGCGATCAGGTTCGGGCCCAGGATTCCCAGCTGGTGCAGGCGCTCGATCGGGCGCATGCCGTGCTCGGCGACCGAACGCTCGATTTCGTCCACGGTTTCATGCACATGCAGGTGCACCGGGAGGTCGAGTTCGGCGGCGATCTTCGCCACCTTGCGAAAGCTCGCGTCCGAGACGGTGTACGGAGCGTGCGGCGCGAGGCAAAACGACAGCAGCGGATGCTCCGCGTAGCGGTCGCGCAGCGCGAGCCCCTTTTGCAGGTAGTCGTCCGGGTCCGCGGCGTAGGATGAGGGAAATTCGATCACGATCGCGCCGAGGGAAGCGCGGATACCCGCCTCGAGCGCGGCCTCGAGCGTCGCCTCGGGAAAGAAGTACATGTCGTTGAAGCAGGTGATGCCGCCGCGCAGCATTTCCGCGCAGGCGAGCAGCGAGCCGTCGTGCACGAAGCGCGGCGAGACATGCTTCATCTCGGCCGGCCAGATATGCTCGGTGAGCCAGCGCATGAGCGGCAAGTCGTCGGCGATGCCGCGCATCAGCGTCATCGCGGCGTGCGTGTGCGCGTTGACGAGGCCCGGCACGAGAACGTGCTCGGGAAGATCGAACACCGCAAGCGACGCATGGCGTTCGGCGGCCTGCGCGTGGGGCAGCAGCGCCTCGATGCGTCCGTCGCGGACCACCACCGACTGGCCGTCCAGAACCACGCCCGCCGGTTCAACGGGGACTATCCAGCGGGGACGAAGAACGAAGGATTCGTGCATGAAATGCTCCGGTGGGAATCAGGCCGCGGGCGGGTATTCGCGCCGAGCCCGCCGCCGCGCACGGGGACGGCACGCGTCGGCGGCAGCCAAAAAAAAGCCCCGCCAAAGCGGGGCCGCTTGGGCACCGGCACAGTGCCCCGACCCTTACTGAGCGGGCATTCCCTTGATTTCGACCACCACGCGGCGGTTGGGGGCGAGGCACTCGATGAGCGCCTGACGGTTCTTGTCGTCCGGGCAGCTCTTCACCTGCAGCGTCTTGCCGAAACCGTAGGTTTCGATCTTCGCCGCGTCGACCCCGCGGCTGACGAGATAGGCTTTGACGGCCTCGGCGCGCCGCTCGGAGAGCTTCTGGTTGTAGCGCTGTGAACCCAGACGGTCGGCGTGGCCGTTGACATTGATGAACTGGACGCTCGCGAGGCTGTTCAGGCGTGCGATCACTTCGTCGTCGATCTTGCGCTGCTCGGAGGGCCGCAGGATCGCCTTGTCGAATTCGAACAACTGCGTGGCGTTCAGGGTGACCGCCGCGGCCGGCTTGGGCGCCGCGGTCTGCGCCTCCGCCTGCGGGGCGGGCTTGGGAGTCTCGGCGGCGACCGCCGCGGGCTTGGCTTCCTCGGGCTTGGGCGCCTCGGGCTTGGGCGCCTCGGCGACCGGCGTCGCGGCCGGTTTTTCGGGGGTACTGGAACACGCGCTGACCAGCAGGCCTGCCGCCAGGGCGCACGCAAGGAGTGTGCTGAGCGAAACCGTCGTTTTGTTCACTTTGTTCCCTCCCTTCCCGGAGAAAAAATCGCGAATGACCATTTTGTCGATTTAAGCACAACGGAGGCGCGGCCGACAAGTACGGCGCCGCGCGACGCCCCGGCGGCGCGGCAATCGGAACCGATATCTCGCGCGAGCTTCGAGCAGGGCGGTCCGCGCAGGGTCCGCGTGATAAAATTTCCTGTTTATAAGATCGCGTTGCGGGTTGTCGTCAGTCCGCCTTTCCGGAAACGTCGTTGCGACGTGGCGGGGCGGGGCCGGACCGCCCAGACCGACGCAGGCCACGCATGGAACCATTCGCCAAAGAAACGCTTCCCGTCAGCATTGAAGAGGAGATGCGTCGCTCGTACCTCGATTACGCGATGAGCGTGATCGTCGGCCGGGCGCTGC
>JAOUFA010000229.1 GCA_029858545.1 Betaproteobacteria bacterium | reverse complement strand
CGTGGCGCGTCCCGGGTAATGATTCCATGCAGGCGCACTCTCAGTTCGCCCAGCGCCTGCCGGAGCGGTTTGCCCGAGGTGTCGAGCGAAAGATCGGCGCGCGCGTACAACCGGTCGCGTTCCTTCAACAGGCGCCGGATTTCCTCGATCGCCGCCGAGCGACCCTTGAACGGACGCATGTCGCCCTGAGCAATCACGCGCGCCATATGCTCTTCGGGAGAGGCCTTGAGCCAGACGCAATAGCAGTTGTCGTGCAGCAGGTCGAAGGTGGCCGGGTCGGTGACCAGGCTCCCGCCGACTGCGATCACCACGCGCTCGTGCGCGCGCAGGACGCGCTCGAGCGCGCGGCGCTCGAAGCGCCGGAATCCATCCTGGCCGTACATCGAGAACACCTCGCCGAGCGCGGCGCCGGCCTCGGACTCGACTTCCTGGTCGAGTTCGACAAACGGCGCATCGATCACCTCGGCGAGTTTGATGCCGAGCGTCGATTTGCCCGCACCGCGCAGTCCGACAAGCGCGATGCGCCCGGCGCGAGCATCGCTGTCGTGTTCGCGAATGAGGTTTTCGACGGGCAATTGCATCGCCCGCGCCACGCGGCGCAGGAGCAGTACCGAAATATTGCCCTGTCCTGCTTCGAGTTGCGCCAGGTATCGCTCGGAGACGCCCGACGTGATCGCCAGATTGCGGCGAGTCATGCCGTGCTCGGTGCGCCAGGCGCGCACGCGTTCGCCCAAGCGCGCGAGATAGGCGCCCTCGGCGGCGTCTTCCCTGGTGTGGTGAGCGGCGAGCGGAGCGTTCAAGGGTTGGGGATATCCGATTGCGTCGTAGGTCGATGGGGTTTGCGTAGGTCCACAGCAATGCACTATAATGCTTGACGTGAAGTTTAAGCTGCATTATTGTGATTGTCAAACATGGACCCGATGACGCTCCCCTACATCCGTATCCTTGTCGGAACGATGACCGGCACCGCGCAACTCGTGGCGCAGGAACTCGAGCTCAGTTGGGACGACGGCGAGACGCGCGTCGAGACCTTGCTGATGGACCGGCTGGATAGTTCCGTATTCCGCGCCGGAGGGGTGTTCCTGATCTGTACCTCGACCTACGGCCAGGGTGACGTGCCCGATAACGCCAAGGCGCTGTTCGAGGATCTGAAGGCCAAGCGCCCCGACCTCCGCGGCGTGCGCTACGGCGTGTTTGGTCTGGGCGATCGTACCTACGCGCAGACCTTCAATTTCGGCGGCAAGCTCTTCGACGACCTGCTCACCGAGCTCGGTGCGTCGCGGGTCGGCGAGCGTGTCCAGCACGATGCCTCGTCGGGTACGCTGCCCGAGGAAGTCGCGGCGGAATGGGGTGCGGGGTGGCTCGAGCAGTTGCGTGCCGCGGTGGTCGTTTGAGACGATGAGTGGATGCGGAGAAGTCGCCGGGGTAGCGCGAGGCTGGCTCTCCTCCAGGATATTGTGAAACCCCGATCCGGCGTGCGCTTGATGGCGCAGTCCCGGATCCGCACCACCCAGCACCGCAGCGTAGAATCCCCTGCACAGACTGGATAAGAACCTCGGAGGGAACCATGGGCCTTTCCACCGCTGACCATACCGTCAGCCCGCCGCGCATCGATATTCCGCGCGAATACAACGCGGCCGAAGATCTCATCGGCCGTAATCTTGCCGCCGGACGTGGCGCGAAGCTCGCCTACCTCGACGACGCCGGCGAGTACAGCTACGCAGAACTGGCCGAGCGGGTGAACCGTTTCGGCAGTGGTCTGCTCGCTCTTGGATTGCGCGGCGAAGAGCGCGTGCTGATGGCAATGCTCGATACGATCGACTGGCCGGTAGCGTTCCTTGGCGCGATCAAAGCGGGCATCGTGCCGGTCGGGGTGAACACGCTGCTCACGACCAAGGACTACGAGTTCATGCTCGCTGACAGCCGGGCGCGGGCGCTCATCGTTTCCGAAGCGCTGCTGCCGCAGTTTGCGCCGCTCGTCGGCAAGCTGCCGTTTGTCGAGCGCATCATCGTCTCCGGCAAGGACGCACAGGGACATACCGCATTCCGCGACGTGCTCGCGAAGGGAAAACCCACGTTCGCAGCGGCACCGACGACGCGCGATGATGCCTGCTTCTGGCTCTATTCGTCGGGTTCGACCGGCACGCCGAAGGGTACGGTGCATGTACATTCGAGCATGATCCAGACCGCCGAGCTCTATGCGCGTGCGGTACTGGGAATGGACGAGCGCGATATGGTGTTCTCCGCGGCGAAGCTGTTCTTTGCCTACGGCCTGGGTAACGCTTTGTCGTTCCCGCTTGCGGTCGGCGCGACCACCGTGCTGATGGCCGAGCGGCCGACGCCCGCGTCGGTATTCAAGCGACTGACCGAGAAGAAGCCGACCCTCTTCTTCGGTGTGCCGACGCTCTACGCCGCGCTGCTTGCCAGCCCAGAATTTCCGCGTCGCGAGGCGCTTGGCTTGCGTCTATGTACCTCGGCGGGCGAGGCGCTGCCGCCGCAGATCGCAAAGAATTTTCACGATCGTACCGGCGTGGAGGTTTTCGACGGTATCGGCTCTACCGAGATGCTGCACATCTTCCTTTCCAACCGCCCGGGAGACGTACGTCACGGCACCACCGGCAAGCCGGTGCCGGGCTACGAATTGCGGCTCGTCGATGACCAGGGCCATGTCGTGAAGCAGGGGGAGCTTGGCGAACTGCAGATCTGCGGCACCACTGCCGCGAACGGTTACTGGAACAACCGCGAGAAAAGCCGTGCCACGTTTGTCGGCGTGTGGACCAAGAGCGGCGACAAGTACAGCCAGGACGCCGACGGTTATTACGTGTACGGCGGGCGCACCGACGACATGCTCAAGGTCTCGGGCATCTATGTTTCGCCCTCCGAGGTGGAGGCGGCGCTCGTTTCGCACGAGGCGGTGCTCGAGGCGGCGGTGGTGGGGGCCGAGGACGAGAATAAGCTCATCAAGCCCAAGGCCTACGTTGTGCTGAAACAGGGGGTCGAGGCGAGCGATGTATTGCGCGTGGTTCTTCAGCAACACGTCAAGGAAAAGCTCGCACCGTATAAGTACCCGCGCTGGATAGAGTTCATCGCGGAGCTTCCCAAGACGGCGACCGGGAAGATCCAGAGGTTCAAGTTGCGGGGCTAGGGCCGTCCAGAGCCGGGCGGCGCGAGCCTACGCGGCTCGCGGAGCCGAGTCGCCACCGGCGCAGCGGACGGCCGACCGGCGCTCCACGGCGCGGCGACGCGGCTTCTCTCCACGGCTACAATCCCGGCCATGCATTCCATCGAACACGTTCCCGCGCAGAAGATGCGCGAATTCATCGAGCGTTGCCTCGCACGCCTGGGCCTGCCGCGGCGCGATGCCGGTGCGGTTGCCGAGTTGATGACCGAGGCCGACCTGCAGGGTGCAGATGGCCACGGGATCTTTCGCCTGCCGCAGTACGTTCGGCGGATTCAGGCGGGTGCGGTGAATGTGCGGCCGAATATCCATCTCGAGCGAGAGCGCAGTGCGATGGCGCTGGTGCACGGTGATAACGGCATGGGCCACCTCGTGATGAAGTTCGCCGCGCACACCGCGATCGCCAAGGCGAGGACTGCGGGCAGCGCCTGGGTGGGCGTGAAGATGAGCAACCACGCGGGTCCGGCATCGCTCTACGCGAAGATGGCAATGCGCGAGGACATGATCGGTCTGTACCTCGCGGTGGGCAACGCCAACCACCTGCCGCCATGGGGCGGACTGGAAATGCTCCTCTCGACCAACCCGATCGCGGTCGCGATTCCAGGGGGCGACGAGCCGCCGATCGTGCTCGATATGGCGCCTACCGTGGCCGCCTACGGCAAAGTGAAGGTCAGGGCGCAGCGCGGCGAGATGATGCCCGAGGGGTGGATGGTCGATCGCGAAGGCCGGCCGCTCACTGATCCGCGGCGGATGGCAGAGGGCCTGCTGCTGCCGATCGGTGGCTATAAGGGCTACGGACTCGCGCTCGTATTTGGCCTGCTCGCCGGAACGCTCAACGGCGCCGCGATGGGGCGCGCGGTGGTCGATTTCAATGCCGATGACTCGTCGGTGACGAACACCGGGCACGCGATCGTCGCGCTCGACATCTCGGCCTTTGACGAGGTGGATGCTTTCAAGGCGCGCGTCGACGATATCGCGCGTCAGATGCGCAGTGCCGAGCGCATGAAAGGCGTCGAGCGAATCTGGCTTCCCGGTGAGCAGAGCCAGGCGAAGCATGCGCAGCGCCTGCGCGACGGAGTGCCGCTGGCGCCCGCACTGCGCCGCGCGCTTGACGAACTGGCCGCGGAACTTGGAGTCGAATCGCTTGGCTGACGCGGCGTGTCAGGCGAGCGTGAATTGAAGTTCCCCCAGTTTCTCGATCGTCGTCGTTAGCTTGTCGCCGGGTTTCAACCACACCTGCTTGTCGGGGGGGTAGCCGGCGATCACGCCTTCCGGGGTGCCGGAGAATATGATGTCACCCGGCTCGAGGGTCATCAGCGCCGAGGCGTAGCTTACGAGTTGCGCGCAGTTGAACACCATGTCGTCAGTGCTGGATGACTGGCGCAGTTCGCCGTTGACGCGGCATTCGATCTTGAGCTTGTTCGGGTCGCCGACCAGATCCGCGGTAACGAGCCAGGGGCCGATGGGTGCGAAACCATCGCTGGTCTTTCCGATCATCCACTGGGTGGAACGATTTTGCAGGTCGCGTGCAGTGAAGTCGTTGCCCACGGCATAGCCGAACACGTAGGAGAGCGCCTCGGCTTCGCTCACGTCGCGCGCACGCTGTCCGATGACGATTACCAATTCTGCCTCGTAGTCGAATTCGGTCGCCGGAACGGCGGACACGCGCACCACGCCCTGGTGCGCGTTGAGCGCAATGTTGAACTTGTTGAACAGGACGGGTGCGTCCGGGATCGGTTGCGCCATTTCGCGCGCATGGCGCCGGTAATTGAGCCCGACGCAGATGATCTTCGGCGGGTTGGTGACACAAGGGCCGTACGCGATGTCCTTGTCGTCGAGGAATAGCCTCGGGCTGCCCGAGGCGAGCGCCCGATCGCGCAGTTCCGACAGTCCGTGGTCACCGAGCGCGAGCAGTTCGTCGATCGTGGTCGGCGCGCTGCTCTTCACGGCACGCGCGGCCTTTTTCACATCGAGGATTCCCTTGTCGGTCCGGATGCCGAGACTGTATTCCTCGCCATAACGGAAGGTGACGAGCACCATGTTCTTCGGCATTGCCGGCGCGGCAGGTCTCGCGCCCACCCCGGCGCCCGCTGCGCCGCCAGCGTCTTTCGTGAGTGCCGTTGCGCCGGCCGCGGCGAGCGCGCCGGTCACGCCAATCTGCTTGAGGAAGGCCCTGCGTTGTCCGTCCATGTGTTTCCCTAACAGTGCTGGTCGAATGAATTGAACGTTGAGTCTACCCTTGACCGCATCCTGCGCAATCTCGCCGCCGGGAATCCGGCGGTGGGCCGCCTAGTCGATCGTTATCTCGCCCACATATACCACCTCGCCACGTCCTTTGAGTCTGAGCGTGATGATTTCCTCCTTGGCCGCGTCGGTGCCGAAGTGAGTCTGCACCGTCACCTGCAAAGTCGTCGCCCCGGCGACGATTTGTTGGCGGTGCCCATAGAACTGCGCTTCAATCCTGTAGCGTCCGGGCCGTGCCTTGCGCAGTGAGAACTCCTCGGGCCCGTAGCCACCGGTGAAGTCCTGCGACATGCGCCCGCCCTGCCAGGTGAGTCGGTGGCCGTAGAAGGCTTTCTCGCCGTTCGGGTCGGTGATCCACAGGTCGATGTCGGTGTTGTCGGCGTCCCAGGTGAGTACCGCGCGCAGATCGAGCGGCAGGTTCCTGATGAGCCGTGGGTCGACGCGGCGGGTATCGACTTTCGCAGCGGCCTTGCCGGCGATGGCATTCAAATCCGCGAGCGCGATCAGCTCGACTTCCGGAAAGCGCCCGTGCCAGGGACGGGTGACGACTTCGTAGAGTGAATCGAGCGCCTTCTGGAACTGCTTGTCAGCGGCATACGCGAGCCCCAGGTCGCGATACGACTGCGGTTCCTCGGGAGAGAGTTCAAGCACTTTGCGAAACACCGGGATCGCGAGCACCGGGCGCCTGGCCTGCACCAG
>JAOUFA010000228.1 GCA_029858545.1 Betaproteobacteria bacterium | reverse complement strand
TCCTGCGGGAATGTTGTCGAACCGGCCTTGACTCGATGTGCCGTGCCGGGCAACATTTCCCGCGATCGCCGTGGTCGGCGCTGGTGCCGGTGCCGGGATCGGGAGAACAATAACAATGACAGGCCTTCCCACACCGACGCGTCCGGTTCGCTTTCTTCCGCCGATCGGCTCACGCAGCTACTATCTTCTGCTCGGCGCGGTCGCGATCTTCATTCTCGGGCCGCTCGGCGGGATCGCCGCGAGCTATATGAACTTTTCGCTGGGGTTCTTCGTCGGCGGCCAGGTGCTCGCCGGGATTCTCGGCAGCGTGGTCACGCTGGGCTACGGTCCCGAGGGCAAGCATGGCGCCAACTACATGCAGACGATGGCGGCCTCGGTGGCGTCGATGGCCGCGATGGGCGTACTCATTCAGGCGATGGTGTGGCTCGGACTCGCCGAGCCGGCCACCTGGAAGCTGATCGCCTACTTTCTGTGCATCGGCATGTTCGGGGTGGGCCTGGGAATGCTCTATACGCCGGTTGTCGTCGACCGGATGCGGCTTACTTTCCCCTCGGGCCTCGCGGTCGCGAACATCCTGCGTGCGCTCACCGATGTGCGCTTGCTCAGACGATCCGTCGCCACGCTGGGAGGCGGGATGGGATTGGGTTCGGGGCTGACGATCCTCGCCGAAAAAGGCATCGTCGGAGTTCTCGGCGCGGTACATTTCTCGGCGTCGACCTTCGGTGCCGGGATCATCGTCGGCGCGCGCATCGGCGTGCCGGCGATTGTCGGGGGTCTGATCGGCCTGGGGCTAACCCCGTGGCTGCGCGCCGAGGGGCTGCTCGGCCCCAACGACCCATGGCGCAAGATCGGGTTTCTGATTGCACTGGGCACGATCCTGGGCGCCGCGATTCTCGACATCTCCTTGATCCTGCGCGAGGCCTGGCAGCGCTCCAGGGCCGCGGACCGCGCACCACCGGCGGAGAGCGAGGACTGGAAGAAAACCAGCACTCCGCGCCTTGCCGCGTGGGTGGCCGTGTGGGGCCTCGCCGTGATCGCCGCCTCATCGGGTCTGCTGGGAATTCCGGTGGGCTATGCGGTGCTTGGCGTGGCGCTGGCGTTCGTGTTCGTGCTCGTCAACGGCATCAGCGTCGGCATCTCCGACTCGAATCCCATCTCGTCGGCGTTCGTGGTGGGAATCACCGTGATGGCAGCGGCCGGTCTGACCGATCCGCTGGTGGGTCTGATCGCCGGCTCGGTGCTGCTGATCGCCACGACGGTCGGCGGCGACATGCAGCAGGATCGCTCGACAGGCTGGCGCCTCGGCAGCAATCGTACGATCCAGTTCCGCTTTCAGGTGGTGGGCATCGTGATGGGCGCGCTGTTGGCGGTGTTCGTCACCAAGCTCTTTCTTGCCGCCTACCCGGTGCTCACGGTCGACACCTTCGCCCACCCCGAGTTGAAATCCGGCAACTGGCAAAGCGCGATGACCTACAAGTTCGTCGGCGTGCTGCGTGGTCTGACCTCGACCGATTCCACCGCGCTGAAGCTGATGGCGCTCGGCATCGCAATCGGCTTTGCGGTCGCCGTGGTGCGCAGACTGCTGAAGGTCAGCGGCCGTTATCAGGCGTGGAAGAATCGGAGCGCGGGCACCCGCGCCGCCGATTTCGTGATCGATGCGATCATCGTGCCGAGTCCCTATGCGTCGAGCTTCGGTGGCTTTGTCGACTGGTTCACGGCGCTGTGGTTCGGTCTCGGGGGAATCTTCTCGTCGGTGTGGAACTGGTCGGTCGACAGGTTCCACGCGGGCAAAGCGCGCGACGAGGGCGTGCCCGAGGATATGAGTAGCATGTCGCTCATCGGCGGAGGGCTCATCGCCGGCGAGGCGCTTACCTTCCTTACGCTGGGGATCATCGGGTTGCTTGCGCTGGCGCGGTAAGCGCCGCTCGATCGGTGCCTATCGGGCGCCGCGGCGCAGGGGTTTTTCCATGAACAGGCTCAGCGGGTCGGGGCGGTATTCGCCGAACGGTTCGCGTTCGACGAACCCGGCATGGCGGTACAGCGCGAGCGCTTCGGCCTGGTAGATGCCGGTCTCCAGGAGAAGGTGCGCAATACCTTCTCGCCGTGCCTCGTCTTCGATCCGTGCGAGGATTGCCCGGCCGAGCCTGCGTCCGCGTGCCTCGGGGCGCACGTACATGCGCTTCACCTCCCCGTAGCCGCTGGCGTCGATTCGCAGCGCGCCGCATCCCAGCGCATCACGACCCGAGCGCGCCACGAAGAACCGGATTTCCGGCGCGCAGAGCGCTTCGATACCAAGGATATGGTTGCTCTCGGGCGGAAACAGCGATTCGAGGTAGGCGTCAAGCGCCGTGAGCAGTTGTCGGACGTCGTCCTGGCGCGGGCTTTCGACCAGGATACGGGTGGTTTCGGATGGCATCGCGTGCTCCAAGGGCGGGGCGCCGATCGGTGCGTCGGTCCGCGCGCCGCGGCAGTCCCCCATGGTCCGGTATTATGACCGTCCGTTGCAAGCTCGAGGCACCAATCCATGCAAACCATGACAACACGCCGGTTCCGCACGATGGCCGGCGGCGCGCTTATTGTTGCGGCAACCTGCGTTTTCGCGCAACCCGATGCGCAGAAGAACACGCCGGCCGCGACAGGAACGAATGCAAAGCCCGCGCCCGCCTCGCCCAAGCCGTTCGACGAGGTGATCAAGGACGCGAAGGAAATACCGGGCTATATCACGCTCTATCAGAAAGACGAGAAGGTCTGGATCGAACTCAGGCCGGAGCATTTCGGTACGCCCTATTATTTATCGATCAACCGCACGCGCGGTCTCGGCGAGCGCTTCATCTATCCATTCATGCTGCGCGGCCACCTGGTCGAGTTCAAGCGCATCGGCCCGCTCGTGCAGTTGATTGCCCGGAACCGCCGTGCCACCGCGCAAGCGGGAACGCCGCTCGCCGCGGCGCTGGAGCAGAGTTTCACCGACAGCCTGCTCGGATCGGGGGCGATCGCGAGCGCCGCCCACCCGGAGCGCAAGAGCGTGCTGGTGGAGGCGAATGCGCTGTTTCTCACCGATCTACCCGGCAGCGCGACGCAACTGGAGACGGCCTTCAGACTCCCCTATGCATTCGACGCGCACCAGTCGAGCTTCGTCGCGGTGCGTTCGACCGAAGACATGGCGACCTTTCACGTCTCGGCGCATTACGCGCTGCCCAAGCTTCCTGCGCCGCCGCTGCATCCTCCATCGCCACCGACGCCGGTGGTCGCGCCGCCCTCGACGCTCGAGGACAACCGCAGCTTGTTTCTCGGCTATCACTACAGTCTCGCGCGATTGCCCGCCGATCCGATGCCGATCCGCAATGCCGATCCGCGCGTCGGACATTTTGTCCAGCGTCACTGGGACTTTTCGGAGGACTACCGGCCCTACCCGCGTCGCTATCTGGTCAATCGCTGGCGTCTGGAGAAGAAGGACCCGCAGGCTGCGCTCTCCGAACCCCGGCAGCCGATCGTCTTCTGGCTCGACCGCAATATCCCGCGCGAATACCGTGACACCGTGAAGGCCGGGATCCTGGAGTGGAACAAGGCATTCGAGCGCATCGGTTTCAGGCAAGCGCTGCGTGTCGAGACGCAGCCCGACGATGCGCCCTTCGATACCGCCGACCTGCGCCACGCCTCGGTGCGCTGGTACCTCGATACGAACGACGGCGCGCTCGCCATCGGACCGAGCCGCGTCGATCCGCGTTCGGGCGAGATCCTCGATGCCGACATCGGCGTCTCGCAGGGCTGGACGAGGCTCGCACGCCGCTACGCCGCGGAGCAATTCCCGCGCCCGATGCCTGCGGCGGGAAACGACGATCTCGCGCACTGCGCCTACGGCGAACACGCGATGCAGGAGGCGGGCTTCGCGCTGGGCTTGCTCGAGGCGCGTGGCGCGATCGATCCCGACAGCCCGCAGGCCGAGGCGATCGTCAAGGCGGTGCTCAAGGACGTGATCACCCACGAGGTGGGACACGCGCTCGGCCTGCGCCACAATTTCCGCGCCTCGACGATCTATACCCTCGAGCAGCTCGCCGACCCGGCGTTCACCAGGAAGAACGGTCTGTCGGGGTCGGTGATGGAATACAACGCGTGGAACATCGCGCTGGCGAACGAAGCCCAGGGCGAGTACGTCATGAGCACTCTCGGACCCTACGACTACTGGGCAATCGAGTACGCCTATCGCCCACTCGACCCGGTCACCGAGAGCGAGGCGCTCGCGCGCATCGCCGCGCGCGGTGAATCCGATCCGCGGCTCGCCTACGGAGCCGACGAGGAGGCCGACGACAGTCCCGCCGGCATGGATCCGCAGGTCAACCGGCGAGATCTCGGTGCCGATCCGCTCGCCTTCGCACGCCGGCGCATGGCGGTTTCGCGCGAGTTGTGGGCGCGCCTGCAGCAGCGCGCGGCCAAACCGAACGAAGGCCGTGAATTGCTGTATCGCAACGTGGTGTCGGGTTTCATGCAATACGGTATCGCGGCGGAGGTCGCGGCCAAGTACGTGGGGGGCGTCGTCTATCTGCGCGATTTCGGTGCGAGTGCGCGCGCGAGCTTCACGCCGCTCGCCCCGGAACGACAGCGCGAGGCGCTGCGGCTCGTCGCCGAGGGGGTATTTGCCGCGGAGAGTTTTCGCTTTCGCGCCGATTTTCTGTCGCGGCTCGCGGCCGATGCGTTCGAAAGCGGTGGCGGCTCGAACGCGGCGTTCACGCTCGCGGGGCAAATCCTCGCACTCCAGCGCGCCATCCTCGACCGCTTGCTGAGCGATGCCGTTGCGCGTCGCGTGCTCGAAGCCGCCGAACAGGCGGACACAGCGCGAGAACGCTTCTCGCTCGCTGAACTGTACGAACGTCTGGAACAGGCGATCTGGAGCGAGCTGCGCGGCGGGCGCGACATCCCGCTCGCGCGGCGCAACCTGCAACGCGAGCATGTGAAGCGCGTGGTGGCGCTGCTCACGCGCGGCTCGGTGGCGACGCCCGCCGATGCGCGCGCGCTGCAGCGGCAGTACGCGCGGGCGCTTGCGGTGCGCATGAAGGCGGCGCAGGCGCGCGCCGGGCTATCCCAGGAGGCGCGCGCGCATCTGGCCGAGAGCGCCAACGCGCTCGAGGAGGCGCTCCGGGCGCCGATGCAGAGAAGCGGCACCTAGGGCGAGTTGCGGAATGCCAAGGAAACCTGTCGTCGAAATTCTGTTCGCCTTCCTCGGATTGTTCGCGACCCTCTCGTCACCGCTTGCCGCGATCGCCGCCGATCCGACCTGGATCGAACGCAGCGACCGCCATGCGCGGCGGGTGATTGAACTGCAGGCTGCGTTCGAACCGGAAATCGCGTCGGCGCTCGGCGTCGAGCGATTCGATACCGAGGTTGTCGATCTGAAGCCCGGTTACGTGCAACGCTTCGACGCGGCGGCGCGCAAGGTGATCGGGGAACTGTCGGCACGGCGCGCCAGCGAGGCGGAACCGCGCGTGCGCGAGGACCTCGACCTGCTGATCGACGCGGTGGCCCGGATGCGGCGCAGCCGCATGCTGGAACATCGCCTGCTGCAGCCGTACTTCGATCTGCCCAAGCGCGTGTTCGGCGGCCTGCAGGTTCTGCTCGACGCGCGCAACGCCGAGCCGAGGCGGCGCAACGCGCTGCAGCGGTTGCGGCGCTACGCGGGCATGGAAGCGGGTGAGCGGCCGATTGCGGCGCTCGCGCGCGCGCGCATGAGCGAGCGTCTCGGCGTGGCCGGTCTGGTCCGGCCTTACGCCGACCAGGTGCACCAGGAACTCGCGAACTGTGAACGCTACATCGGCGGGATCGCGGAATTGTTCGCCTCGTTCGGTGTCGGCGACTGGCAGCCGGCGCAGGCACGGCTCGCGGCGCAATTGCGCGAGCACTGCGCATGGGTGAGGGCAGTCGTGCTGCCGCGCGCGCGCCGTGAAGCGATGCTGCCGCGCGAGCTGTACGCCGACCGCCTGAAGAATTTCGGCGTCGACATCGACCCCGAGCAGGCGATCGCGCTGGGCACTTTCGGTTTCGCGGAAGTCCGCGACGACATGATGCGCCTTGCCGCGCGCATCGCGCGCGAACGGAATCTGCCTTCGGCCGACTATCGCGATGTGCTGCGCGGGTTCAAGCGTGATGCGGTCGCGCT
>JAOUFA010000227.1 GCA_029858545.1 Betaproteobacteria bacterium | reverse complement strand
ACGACTACGTTCTGCAAGTCTGGGTGTAATCCCTGCCGGCGCGCGTCTCGCTCGTCCCATAGCGGACCCGCGGGCCGCGCCTCGTCCTTCACCTCGTGGCTCGCCGGACGCGCGTCGCGGAGCGGGATTGACATAATGTGCGGTGTAGACTGCTCCGGGCGCGTTCAAGCTCGGGCTTGCCGCGCGCGGGCAAGCTGTTCAGACCTCGGTGTCGGATTGATTGGCCCATCCTTCTTTCATCGATGCCCGCCCCCCCGCCTAGCAAATCCCCCACAATCCGTTCGCCCATGCCGCCTCCCCCAGCCGCCCCGCCTCAGCCCGTAATGCAGTAAAGTTGCCGCCTCCCAGGAGGTCCCATGCTCTTCGCAACGACCCTCGCAGGCAGCCTGCCCAAGCCGGACTGGCTCGCCGAAACCGGCAAGCTCTGGCCCACGTGGCGCGCGCAAGGCGCCGAGCTCGCACGCGCGAAGCGCGATGCGACGCTGCTCTGGCTGAAGGAGCAGGAGGATGCGGGCATCGACGTCGTCACCGACGGCGAGCAGTCGCGCCAGCATTTCGTGCACGGTTTTCTCGAGAACGTCGCGGGCATCGACTTCGAGCACAAGGTCAAGATGGGGATCCGCGACAACCGCTACGAAGCGATGGTGCCGGTGGTGGTGGGCCCGTTGCGCCTGAAGGGTCGGGTGCACGAGACCGAGGCGCGGTTCGCGCGCGCGCATACGAAGAAGAAGCTCAAGTTCACGCTGCCCGGACCGATGACGCTCGTCGACACGATCGCCGACCGTCACTACGGGGACAAGGTGAAACTCGCGATGGCGTTCGCCGAACTCCTCAACCAGGAGGCGCGCGGGCTCGCGAAGGACGGCGTCGACACGATCCAGTTCGACGAGCCGGCATTCAACGTCTACATGGACGACGTGAAGAAGTGGGGCATCGCCGCGCTGCACCGCGCGATCAAGGGGCTGCGGTGCACGACCGCGGTGCATATCTGCTACGGCTACGGCATCCAGGCGAACCTCGACTGGAAGGAGACGCTCGGCGCGGAGTGGCGCCAGTACGAGGCGATCTTCCCCGCGCTCGCGAAGAGCCGCATCGACCAGGTGTCGCTCGAGTGCATCCATTCGCACGTCCCGCCGCAGCTGATGGCGCTGCTCAAGGGCAAGGACGTGCTGGTCGGGGTGATCGATGTCGCCTCGGACAAGATCGAAACGCCCGCCGAGGTCGCCGCGACCATCGGCCGCGCGCTCAAGTACGTGCCGGCGAAGCGCCTCTTTCCCTGCACCAACTGCGGCATGGCGCCGATGCAGCGCGAGGTCGCGATCGCGAAGCTGCGTGCGCTCGCCGCGGGCGCGCAACTCGCGCGCGGAAAGTATGGCGCGGCGGCGAAGTCCCGCCGCGGCGCGTCCTCGTAGCGGCGCAAGACGGGCGCCATGTCCAGGCTGCGTGACTGGGCGCGCGCGCTAAAGCACGACGCCTACGCGCTGTACTACGCGGTGCGCGACCCGCGCACGCCCTGGTACGTGAAACTGCTTGCCGGAGCGATCGTCGCCTATGCCTTGAGCCCGATCGACCTGATCCCGGATTTCATCCCGATCATCGGCTATCTCGACGAACTGATCCTGCTGCCGATCGCGCTGTGGTTCGCGCTGCGGCTGGTTCCGCGGCAGGCGCTCGCCGACGCGCGCGCGCGTGCCGCGCAGGCCGCCGACCGGCCGGTGAGCCGCGCCGCCGCCGCGGTGATCGTTGCGCTGTGGGTGGCCGGCGCGGCACTGTGCGCCGCCTGGCTGTGGCGCGCGCTCGGCTGAACCGTTCGATCAAGGCCAGCCAAGGGGGCTACGCCCGCTCGTCGCACCCCCGCCGCAAGAGGGAGACTCGAATCAGATGAAATCGCGCGCCGCGGTGTCGGCATCGACCGCCACGCCGATCACATTGCCCTGCATGAAACCGCAATCGTAGCTGCGCAGAAACTCGATCTGCGCCTCGTTCTCGATACCCTCGGCGACCACCGCGAGGCCCAGCGCATGGCCCAGCGCGATGATCGCCGCGACGATCGCGCTGTGATCGGGGTCGCCGGGCACCTCGGCGATGAAGGACCCGTCGATCTTCAGCTTGTCGACCGGAAAGCGTTTCAGGTACAGCAGGCTCGAATACCCCGAGCCGAAGTCGTCGATTACCAGCGATACGCCGAGGTCCTTCAGCGCTTTCAGCGTCGCGAGCGTCTCGTCGGTGTGCTGCATCGCGGTCGACTCGGTGATCTCGAGTTCCAGCAGCGCGGCGGGCAGGCCGCTCTCCTTGAGCGCGGTGGCGACGATCTCGACCAGCCTGGGATCGTTGAACTGGCGCGCCGAGAGATTGACCGCGACCGGCAGTCCATGTTCGATGCCGATGAAGGTCGCCCAGCGGCAAGCCGTGCGCAGCACCCAAGTTCCGATCGCCAGGATCAGTCCGGTCTCCTCGGCGAGTTGTATGAATTCGACCGGCGGCACCAGCCCCCGGGTCGGATGCTGCCAGCGCACCAGCGCCTCATGCCCGACGATGCGGCGCGTGCGAATGTCGGCGATCGGCTGGTAGTACACGCGCAGCTCGTCCTTTTGCAGCGCGCGGCGAAGATCGTTTTCCAGCGTCAGGCGGCGCGACGCGGCGAGATTCATCTCGCTGGTGAAGAACTGGAAGTTCGCGCGCCCCATTTCCTTGGCGTGATACATCGCCGCGTCGGCGTTGCGGATCAGGGCTTCCGCGTCGCGTCCATCGTCGGGAAAGATGCTGATGCCGATCGACGGCGTGATCGTGAAATCCTGTCCCTCGGAATTGATCGGCGCGGAGAGCCGGTCGATCACCTTCTGCGCAACCTGCGCGGCATCCGAGGTGCGCTTGATGTCCTGCAGCACGAGGACGAATTCGTCGCCGCCGATCCGGCACACCGTGTCGCCGAATCGCATCAGATCGACCAGCCGGCGCGCGATCTTGATCAACAGCGTATCGCCCACCGCGTGGCCGAGCGAATCGTTGACCGTCTTGAAACGATCGAGGTCGATGAACATCACCGCGGTGGATCGCTGGGCGCGCCCCGACTGCGCGAGCGCCTGCGTCAGGCGATCCTCCAGCAGGCGGCGGTTGGGCAGTCCGGTGAGTGCGTCGTGGTCGGCGAGGTGCTGCGCGCGCTGCTCGGCCTGGCGGCGCTCGGCGATTTCCGCTTCGAGCCGCTCGTTCGCCTCGACGAGTTCGGCGGTGCGCGCGGCCACCGCGCGCTCGAGCGCGTCGCGCGAAGCGACCAGCGCCTCGCGCACCGCGCGCTCGGTGCTGACATCCTCGTAGATCCAGATCGAACCCTCATGCGGATTCGCCGGATCGACCGCGCGTCCGATCACCTTGCACCACAGACGGTTGCCGTCGCGTCGGATCAATTCCTGCTCCGCGACAAAGGTCGCCCCGCCGGCAAGCACACGGTACGCCTCCTCGCCCTGCCGCTCGAATTCCGCCGCGCCGCCGGACACAACCGCCGCGCTCTCCCCCGCCAGGCCGCCGGGCGAATAGCCGAACATCTCGTCGCAGCGGGGGTTGCAGCGCTGGAAGATCCTTTGGCGCACGAAGGCGATCCCCACGGTCGCGTTGTCGAGTATCAACTCCTGTTCGGCGAGCACGCGCCGGACCTTCTCCTGCGCCTCGTGTTCGGTGGTGATGTCCTCGTAGATCCAGATCGAGCCCTCGCGCGGCTCATTCGGGTCGATCGCCTTGCCGACCACCCGGCACCATAGCAGCCCGCCGTCCTTGCGCCGGTAGGCACGTTCGCCGGTATAGGGTTTGCCGCCGAGCAATTGCGCGCCGAGAAAGCGCCCCTGCTCCTCGAAGTCCTCCTCCGAGCCGTACAGCGCCCGGGTGCTCTTGCCGAGCAACTCGCCCTGCGCGTAGCCGAACATCCTCTCCATCTGCGGATTGCACAACTGGAACCTGCGCTGGCGCTGAAAGGCGATTCCCACCGTGGCGTAATCGAGAATCAGCTGCTGCTCGCCAAGCACGCGCTGCACCCTCGCCTCGGCCTCGCGTTCGAGGGTAATGTCCTCATACGACCAGATCCACTCGCCGTATCCATCACCGCGGCTGATGCGGCGTCCCCGCATGCGGCACAGGAAGATCGATCCGTCGCTGCGCGCGAAACGGCGCTCTCCGGCGTAGATGCCGTCCTTGCCGACGGTCCGGTAGATGTGGTGCCCCGCCTGATCCCATTCCTGCTGCGAGGCGTACAGCACCCGGGTGCTGCGGCCGACGAGTTCGCCCGGCCCGACTCCGGCCATTTGCTCCAGGCTGCGGCTGGCGCGCTGGATCACGCGCTCGCGCACGAACGCGATTCCCACCGTGGCATTGTCGAGTATCAGCTGCTGCTCGGCGAGTGCGCGGCCGACACGCGCCTCGGCCTCGTGCTGCGCGGTAATGTCGTCGGCGAGCCAGACCGAACCCTGCGAGGGGTCGCCGGGCTCGAGTGCGCGTCCCGAAATCCTGCACCAGAAAAGACTGCCGTCCTTGCGCAGGTGCTGCCGCTCCGAAATCTGGGTCGCGCCCCGCCAGACCTCCTTGTACAGTTCGCCGATCGACGCGAAACTCTCTTCGTCGGGATACAACACGCGCGTCGAGCAGCCGATCAGTTCGTCCTCGTCGTAGCCATAGATCTCCTCGAAACGGCGGTTGCAACTGACGATGCGCCGGTCCCTGAGGAAGGCGATGCCGATCATCGCGTTGTGAAGGATCGCGTTCTGACGCTTTAAAAGGCGCTGGATTTCCTCGATTGCCTGGCGCTGCTCGGTGACGTCCTCGAGCACCCAGACCGATCCCTTGGCCGGATCCGCGGGATCCGCGTAGCGCCCGCTCGCGCGCGCCCAGAATGCGACCCCGTCATTGCGCACGCAGCGCACCTCGCGCGTGACGGTGTGGCCCTGCGCGAGTTCGCCGTAGGCCGCGCCGATCACGCGGTAGTCTTCCTCGCTGGCGTATTGAAGCCGTGTCGACCTGCCGATCATCTCGCCGGGGGCATAGCCGTGCATCTGTTCGAAGCGACGGTTGCAGCGGACAATGCGCCGCTCCCGGATGAAACTGATGCCGATCGAGGCGGTATCGAGGATCGCCGCGTGCTCGCTGAGCAGGCGATCGAGTTCCGCGGCCTGACGTTTCCTTTGCGTGATGTCTTCCGTGATCCAGATCGTGCCCTGGCCCGGATTTAGCGGATCGATCGCCTTGGCGATCGCGCGACAGGGGAACAGCGTGCCGTCCCTGCGGCGCATCTCCCATTCGACCTCGAGCTGCTCGCCGGAAGCGAGAATCGGGCCCGCGATGCGGCCAAGCGCCTCGTAGCTCTCACGCGAGGCGTACACGAGGTCGCCGGACTGGCCGATCAGATCCGCGGCGTCCCAGCCGAACATCTCGCCGAATTTCGGGTTGCAAAGAAAGAATTTCCGGTCGCGCGTGAACGCGATACCGAGCGACGCATTGGCGAGGATCGCCTCGTATTCGAGCTCGGTAAACCGTGTGCGCCCTGCGTAACTTGCCGGCGGCTGCTCAACCCCGGCGGGATGCGGTTCCGCCGCGAGGCGCGCCACGGGCGCGGCAGGGCCCTGCACCGTGCCGGTGACGCGCGGCGTCGTCATCGGCCCGCGCCTTCGGCCGCGAGTCGGGTGAAATCCCCCGCATACCGCCTGAATTTCGCCACCGCCCGCGCGCGCTGTTCCGCGCTCAGGCTGCGGTCCAGGTCGCGCAGCATGTCGAACAATTCGTCGCGATCGGCGCGCAGCGCCTCCTCGTAGCTCGGGTCGCGACCGCTTTCCCATTGCGCGGCCCAGTCGGCGAGACGCTGTTTCGCCTGGTGCGCGCGCAATAACGCGAACAGTTCCGTCTGTCGGCGCCGGTGCTCGCGATCGCGCAGTTCGCCAAGCAGCGGTGCCCGCGCGCTGTATTGCGCGATACGCCCCGCCTGCGTGTCGTTCAGAGGCCCCACCCATTCCTCCAGTCGTTCC
Organism: Betaproteobacteria bacterium; assembly: GCA_029858545.1. Lineage (GTDB taxonomy): Bacteria > Pseudomonadota > Gammaproteobacteria > Burkholderiales > SG8-39 > JAOUFA01. Next base: position 163 of record JAOUFA010000227.1, on the reverse strand, counting down.
GCGACGCGCTGCACCCGGTCTTTCCTGCGTTCCTGCGGCGTGCCCTGCAGCCGTTCGCGCGCGAACTTGCGGTTGTCCTCCGCGACGCGGCTCTCCATATGAACCACCTGGTCTTCGCTCAGGCGGTCGAGCAGATCCGCGCCCTGCGCCGAGGCCCCGCGCA
>JAOUFA010000226.1 GCA_029858545.1 Betaproteobacteria bacterium | reverse complement strand
CTTCCCTGCCGACTGCCTGGATGGTCTTCTTCGCGTGCGGCCCGCCTTCCTGGCGTATCGCGACGACCGAGGGTTCGTCGAGCACGATGCCCTTGCCCCGAACGTAGATGAGCGTGTTCGCAGTGCCGAGGTCGATGGCGAGGTCGTTGGAAAAATAGCCGCGAAGAAAGCCAAACATGGGTGTCAGTCTGAAAGCGGTTGGGCCATGAGCCGAAGAAAAGAATACGGGCCGATCTCTTTGTCTGACCGACCTCTCCCTGTTGTGGCCGGTATAATACGCTATCGTCGCCGGTCGGATAAGCCTCGGCGGGCCTATTCTGAGACGTTTTTCCTCACTGCAATGTCCCTTTCCCACGACCAAATTGCCCGCGTCGCGCGCCTTGCGCGCATCGACCTCCGCCCCGAGGAGGCCGCCGCGGTCCTGGACCGGCTCAACCGGGTGCTGGATCTCGTCGACCAGATGCAGGCGGTGGACACCCGCGGCATCGAACCGATGTCCTACCCGCTCGACGCGAAGATGACCGTCGTGCAGCGGTTACGTCCGGATGTCGTTTCCGAGGCCGACCAGCATGCCCTCTTTCAGTCCGTTGCCCCGGCGACCGAGGATGGGCTTTACCTGGTGCCGAAGGTCATCGAGTAGCCGGACAAGCGGGGCCGGCGCCTGGCGGAGGTCCGGGCGGTCCCGCTGTCGGCCATTAACCCAGTGCTGAACGCGACACTTTCCGAACTTTCCGCCGCGCTGTCCGCCGGCAGGATTTCTAGCCTCGAACTGACGGGGGCATTCCTGGCACGCATTGCCTCGCTCAACGGCGAACTCAATGCATTTGTCACGATCGACCCGGAGCGTGCGCTCCTCGCGGCGCGCCAGGCCGACGCGCGCCGCGCGCGGGGCGAGGCGCAACCGCTTACCGGAATTCCCCTCGCCCACAAGGACATCTTCTGCACGCGGGACCTGCGCACCACCTGCGGCTCGAAGATGCTCGCGGACTACGTGAGCCCGTATGACGCACACGTCGTCGAGCGATTCGCCGCTGCGGGCATTGTCCTGCTCGGCAAATGCAACATGGACGAATTCGCGATGGGTTCGTCCAACGAGACGTCCTTTTTCGGTCCGGTGAAGAATCCCTGGGACAAGCGTCTGGTACCGGGAGGCTCTTCGGGAGGTTCGGCCGTCGCGGTCGCGGCAAGACTGACTCCGGCGGCCACCGGGACCGATACCGGCGGCTCGATCCGTCAGCCGGCGGCCCTCACCGGCATTTGCGGACTGAAACCCACCTATGGCGTCGTCTCCCGATACGGCATGATCGCCTTCGCCTCGTCGCTCGATCAGGGGGGGCCGATGGCCAAGAGTGCCGAGGATCTGGCCCTCATGATGAACGTCATGGCCGGGTTCGATGTGCGCGACTCGACCAGCCTCGAGCGCGCCGCGGAAGACTATGGACGCGATCTCGGCGTATCCCTCAAGGGATTGCGCATCGGACTGCCAAAGGAGTACGCCGCCGACGGCATCGAGCCCGGCGTTCGCCGTGCGGTCGAGGACGCGGTGCGCTGGTACGAGGCGCAGGGCGCCAAAACCGTCGAAGTCGGATTGCCGAACAGCAGACTGGCCGTGCCGGTGTACTACGTGCTCGCGCCGGCCGAAGCCTCATCCAACCTTTCGCGTTTCGACGGCGTGCGCTACGGACATCGCGCCAGGGATGCCGAGGACCTGGCCGACCTGTACAGTCGCTCCCGCGCCGAGGGTTTTGGCGCCGAGGTGAAGCGACGCATTCTGATCGGTACCTATGTGCTCTCGCACGGCTACTACGACGCCTACTACCTCCAGGCGCAGAAGCTGCGTCGCCTCATCGCCGGGGACTTCGCCGAAGCCTACAAGCATTGCGACGTGATCATGGGGCCCACCACGCCGGGCACCGCGTTTGCGCTCGGCGCGAAGATCGACGATCCGCTGCAGATGTACTTGAACGACATTTTCACCATTCCGGCCCCGCTCGCCGGGCTGCCGGCGATGTCGATTCCCTGCGGATTCGACGACAAGGGCCTGCCGGTTGGCCTGCAACTGATGGGTGACTATTTCTCCGAGGCGAGGCTGCTTGGCCTCGCGCACCGTTATCAGCAGGCGACCGACTGGCACCTGAGGGTGCCGAAGGAGGCGCCGCTGTGAGCTGGGAGATCGTGGTCGGCATCGAAACCCACGCGCAGCTGCTGACGAAGAGCAAGATCTTCTCGGGCGCATCGACCATCTTCGGCGCACCGCCGAATACCCAGGCGTGCGCCTTCGATGTGGCACTCCCGGGAGTGCTGCCAGTGCTGAACGCGCACGCGGTGGAGCTTGCGATCCGATTCGGGCTCGCGGTCGGCGGCGAGGCGGTCATCAGCCGGCGCTCGGTGTTCGCGCGCAAGAACTATTTCTACCCCGACCTGCCCAAGGGTTACCAGATCAGCCAGTTCGAGGCGCCGATCGTCACCGGCGGCGCGATTTCGATCGCCATTGGCGAGACGGAGAAGGTGGTGCGCCTCACGCGCGCGCATCTCGAGGAAGACGCGGGGAAGTCCCTGCACGAGGACTTTCACGGCATGACGGGCATCGACCTCAACCGCGCCGGGACACCGTTGCTCGAGATCGTCTCCGAACCCGACATGCGCAGCGCCGCCGAGGCGGTCGCCTATGCGAAGGCGCTGCTCGGACTCGTACGCTGGATCGAAATTTGCGACGGCAATATGCAGGAGGGGTCGTTCCGCTGTGATGCGAACGTCTCGGTACGCAGACCCGGCGAGCCGCTGGGGACGCGCTGCGAAGTCAAGAACCTCAACTCCTTTCGGTTCATCGAGCGCGCGATCGATTACGAAGTCCGGCGCCAGATCGCGATCATCGAGGACGGAGGACGCATCGAGCAACAGACGCGTCTCTACGATCCCGATCGCGACGAGACACGCTCGATGCGCTCCAAGGAGGACGCGCACGACTACCGGTATTTTCCCGATCCGGATCTGCTGCCGCTGGTGATCGCCGAGCGCGATATCGAGCGCATCAAATCGTCGATGCCCCCGCTGCCCGGGGACAAGCGTGCGTCATTCATCCGGCTTGGACTGTCGCCGTATCAGGCGACCCTGCTCACCTCGAGCCGGCAGGCCGCAGAATTCGCGGATGCGAGTTTTGCCGGTGTCAAGAAGGCGACACCGGTTGAATTGGCGAACTGGATCGCCGGGCCGCTCAGCGCACGGTTGAACGAGGAGGGTCTCGATTTCTCCCAGAGCCGGGTGTCGCCCGCCCAGTTGCGGGACCTGGCCGAACGCGTCGCGGATGGAACGATCTCGAACAAGACCGCCAGCGGGGAAGTGCTCACTGCAATCTGGTCGGGGGAAGGCAGCGCCGATGAAGTCATCGAAAAGCGCGGTCTGAGGCAGATCAGCGACTCCGGCGCCATCGAGAAGCTGGTCGACGAAGTCCTCGCCGCCAACGCGAGGCAGGTCGAGGACTACCGCGCCGGCAAGGAAAAGGCCTTCAATTCTCTCGTCGGCCAGGTGATGAAGGCAAGCCAAGGCAAGGCCAACCCGGCGCAGGTGAACGAGATCCTGCGCCGCAAGCTTTCGGGTTGAGGCTCCCCGCGAACGCCCGCTCGCCTATTTGCCGCCGGTGAGTTGACGGTAGCGCCGTTTGTCCTCGTCATAGCGCGCGCTGATTTCTTCGCCTTCCTTCAGTTTGTGCGCGAGCAGGTTTTCCTGCGCCGCGATGTCCGCCGCCGCGGAATGGGCCGCTGCCTCGAGCGCGGCCGGTGGTTTGTCGCCTCCCTTGTAGAACTCCAGTTCCGCCTTGGACTTCGCCTGGCGCTTCTTTGCCGCCGCGATGCGGTGTTCGATTTCCTTCCTTCCGCGATTGATTTCCTCGAGCGCGCGGCTGCGAGCCAGTTCGATTTCCTTCTCATTGGCATAGGTGTCGAGCAGCGCGTTGTCGCGGCGCTTTTCCTCCTTGGCAGCCAGTTCGTCCGCCTTGCTCTTCTCGGCGGCTGCCTTCATGGCGGCCTCGTCCAGTTTCGGTTTCGGTGCCGGGGGCTCGACGCGCTTGATGAGCAGGCCCTGGGAATTGAGCATCTCCATGGTTTGGCCGGCGCACTGCGGCGGGGGAATCTGGCCGTAGTACGTCTTGCCATCCTTTCCCTTGCAACGGTAGCTTTGCGCCCAGGCGCTCGTTGCGCACAGCGCCGCGACCACTACCCCCGCGACGATGGTCGACCGCCGGATCGTCGAATTCGCATTCATTGTTGCCACCTCCATGACGGTGCGATGCAAGACCCCGGAGTCCACGGTTTCGTGCATCCGAAGGCGCATTCTACCCGCGGGTCGCACGGCGCCGCTGCCGACCCGGTCACGGATGGCATAGAATCGGCGGATCGCGAATATTCACTTGCTCCCATGCACGCCTCCGACAAGACCTTCATCGCCGAAACCACCGCCAGGATGCTGCTCGAAGTGAAGTCGGTGCTCTTCTCCGAAGATAAGCCGTTCATCTTTACTTCGGGCTGGGCGAGCCCCGTGTACATCGATTGCCGCAAGCTGATCTTCTATCCGCGGGTACGCGGGCAGTTGATCGACTTCGCCGTCGCCACGCTTGCGCGCGACGCGGGTTACGAGCAGTTCGACGTCATTGCGGGCGGCGAAACCGCGGGGATTCCCTACGCCGCGTGGATCGCCGAGCGTCTCGGCCTGCCGATGCAGTACGTGCGCAAGAAGCCCAAGGGCTTCGGGCGCAACGCGCAAATCGAGGGCGATGTCCGCGAAGGCGCGAGGACGTTGCTGGTCGAGGATCTCACCACCGACGGCGGCTCGAAGATCAATTTCTGCAAGGCGCTGCGCGACGCCGGGGCGGTGGTCGAGCATGTGTATGTCAATTTCTATTACGATATCTTCCCCGAGGCGAAAAAGACGCTCGGCGACCTGGGCGTGCGCCTGCACGCACTCGCCACCTGGTGGGACGTGCTCGCCGTGGTGAAGAAGGACAACTATCTCGGCTCGGCGCAGATCGCCGAGGTCGAGAAGTTCCTGCACGCGCCGGCGCAGTGGTCTGCGGCGCACGGCGGGGCATCGAGCAGGCCGTCGGCCTGATCCAGCGCGCGCCGGCGCGCTTTCCGCGTATTTCTGGCAGGTCCCGACCCCATGCGCGTCATCACGCTCAACGTCAACGGTATCCGCTCGGCAACCACCAAGGGCGTGTTCGAATGGCTCGCGCGCCAGCGCGCCGACATGGTGTGCTTCCAGGAAATGAAGGCGCAGGAGGCGGACCTGGATCACGGCGTGCACACACCCAGGGGCTTCGAGGCGTGTTACTCCCTCGCCCACAAGAAGGGCTACTCGGGCGTTGCGCTCTACAGCCGACGGCCGCCCGATGAGGTGATCGCGGGCTTCGGCAGCCGGGAGTTCGACCCCGAGGGACGCTACGTGGAAGCGCGCTTCGGCGCGCTATCGGTGGTCTCGCTGTATCTGCCCTCGGGCTCGGCGGGACCGCATCGCCAGGAATCCAAGTTTCGGTTTCTCGCCGAGTTCCTTCCGCATCTTCAGAACCTGAAGGCGAGCGGGCGCGAGCTGCTGTTGTGCGGTGACTGGAACATCGCCCATCGCGAGATCGATCTCAAGAACTGGCGCTCGAATCAGAAAAACTCGGGCTTTCTGCCCGAGGAGCGCGCCTGGCTCACGCGCGTGTTCGACGAGTTGGGCTTCGTAGACGTATTCAGGCGCCTGAACGACCAGCCCGAGCACTACACCTGGTGGTCGAATCGCGGCCAGTCCTGGGCAAAGAACGTCGGCTGGCGCATCGATTACCAGATCGCCACGCCCGGCCTCGCCAAGACCGCCGCGAAGGCATCGATCTACAAGCGCAGTCGTTTTTCCGATCACGCGCCGCTCATCATCGACTACTCCTGGAATCTTTGAGCCGGCGGGTACAATCCGCCGGCTCATGCCGCTATCCGCCTACGCCGGGGTCTTTCGCAACAGAAAGATCCTGATTCTCCTGTTGCTCGGATTTTCCTCCGGTCTGCCGCTCGCGCTGACCGCCGGTACGTTGCAGGCCTGGCTCACGGTCGAGGGCGTGGATATGGTGGCGATCGGCTGGTTCTCGCTCGTCGGCCAGCCTTATACGTACAAGTTCTTCTGGGCGCCGCTGATGGACCGCTACGCGCCCGCCTTTCTCGGGCGGCGCCGCGGCTGGCTGTTCGTCACACAACTCG
>JAOUFA010000007.1 GCA_029858545.1 Betaproteobacteria bacterium | reverse complement strand
CGCGCACGATGCTCGTGGACACCGGCCGCATGCGCGTCAACGGCACCGGCGATATCGACTATGTCGCGCAGACCCTGCGCCTGCGCATGGAACCGAAGGCGAAGCGGCCGGAATTCCTGAGCCTTGCGACGCCGATCGAAGTGAATGGCGGGTTTACCGATTTCCGCGTCGAGGTGAGTACCCTGGATGTCATCGGTACGGTCGGAAGAATGGCGAGTTCGATCGTGACTGCCCCGGTGGCCCGTCTGTTCGGTGACGAGGAACTACCCGAAGACGGCCGCGACGCCTGCGCGGCTCCCGACCTGACGGGGCTGAAGTAGCGGGCTTGGGCGGGAATTTCGCAATCCGACGCTGCAATGGCGCTTGGAACGATATCATTGCCGCCCGGAGCAGTCCGGGCCTTACCTGCTTGGGCGCGTTATCCCGCGCGCGGGCAGGCAAGGAAGCGGTTCGGGAACGATTCAGACGTTCGGGAGGAGCGATGCACCACTCCGCGGCAAGAGTATTGCGGTGTTTGGCTTGGGCTACTGCTTTGTCGTTGTTTGCCGGCGCGGCATGGGCCATTGACGGCCTAGGCTATGGCGCGACCGAGGAAGCGGCGCGCCGCGCGGCGGCGGCCGATTTGGCGGCGGCGATCCAGGTGCGCGTCAAAGCGGTCGTCGAGTCGTGCACCCAGGTGGCGGGCCGGCAGGCCGAGGACTGCGGTTCGCGCGTGGTCAATCGCACCGCAACCGACCTACCGTTGCTGGGCCTGCAGTATGCGCGTATCGCCGGTGGCGGCGAAGCGTTCGGTGCGCGTGCGATGCTCGATGCGGCGACTTCACGACCGTTGTATGAGCAGCAGCTGGCGCGTTTGCGCAGGGAGCTGACGGCGCAGCGCGCGGCGATCGAGGGCGTGCGGGAACGCGGCCAGCGCTATGATCTTCTCGGCCGGCAAATCGCGGTGCTGAGGGCGATTCAGGATCACAGCCTGGTAGCCGTCGCGCTCGGCCTCAAAGTGGAAGATCTGAACGCGAGCGAGGCCGCGCTGATGGCCGAGCGCGAGAAGCTGGAGGACAGCGCCGACTCGATCGCCTTTGCCGCGCGCCTGCTGATGAAGGATCTCCAGGGAACGGTGGTTGCCGCCGAGCCGCTGCGCCCGTCGAACAGCCGCGAAGCGACGCCGCTCGGCAGTGCGCTCGGTGACGCGTTGCGAACCGAGATGACCGGGCGCGGCGGCCCGCCGATGCGTCTCGGCGGCGAGTATCGGCTGCTCGCGAGCGGCGATGCCGACATCGTGCTGGAAATTCGCGATGGTCAGACCAACGAGCTGGCGGGCGTGCGTGGCGTGCGGCTGCTCAAGGCGGGTTACGGCGGCTATCGCGCGACGCCGCTCGCGCCGGATTTCGAACGCCTGCTGCGCCAGGGCGAGGCGGTCTCGGGCGATATGCGCGCCGAACTGGTCACCACGCAGGGCGCCCAGGCGCTGCGCTTTCGCTCTGGCGAATCGCTGAAGCTTGCCGCCCGTCTGAGCCGCGCCGGCTATTTCTACGTGGTCGGTCACGTGGTGCGCGCCGACGGGCAGTTCTCGTACCTGCTGCCGTTGCAGGACGGCGAGGGCGATGCGCGTTTCGTGCGCCGCGTCCCCGCCGATCAGGCGAATCATTACGTCGAGATCGGCGAGTTCACCGTCGAGCCGCCGTTCGGCACCGAGCATCTGCAGATCATCGCGAGCAGCCGTGCGCCGGCGCGCGCACTGCCGCGGTATCAGTTGGACGCGCAAAGCGGCTATTACCTGATCACCGGCAGCCAGGGCAATGCGCGTGCCGGGCTGATGCAGACGCGCGCACTCAAACCGAAGGTGCAGGCGGGGGGTGAGACGGCGGTTGCCGAAGGCACGCTCACCTTCACCACCACGGCGCAGTAACGGCGACGGTGGCCTACCGATGAATCGTTCTCTGACGGGACTGTTGTGGTGGCGCGCTGGCGTCGCGTTGTGCGCCGCCGCCGTGGCTTTTTCCGCCGCAGCGCAGGCGCCGCGGCGTGGCCTCGTGCCGACGCAAAATCTGCCGGCGAGTGAAACGCGCGTCGCACTGGTGATCGGCAACGATCGCTACCAAGGTGTCGCACCGCTCGAGCGCGCGGCCGCGGATGCGAAGGCGGTGGGTGCCGAGCTCGGTCGCTACGGTTTCAGGGTTCTGTCTCACGCCAACCTCAACCGGCGCGAAATGAACCGCGCGATCGGCGAGTTCGTCGAAGCGGTCGGCGGCGGTGGGGTCGGGGTGCTGTTCTTCGCCGGCCACGGGGTGCAGATCGGCGGAGCGAATTTTCTCCTGCCGATCGATATTCAGGCCAAGTCGCAGGACGACATCGCCGACGAAGCGATCGAACTGGGGCGGGTGATGGAGCGGCTTGCGCAGGCGCGCGCCAAGTTCACGCTGCTGGTGGTCGATGCCTGCCGCGACAATCCGCTGCCCAAGGCGGCGGGGCGCTCGCTCGGCGGCTCGCGTGGACTCACCATCCCGCAGGCGCCCGACGGGCTGATGGTGGTGTATTCGGCCGGCATCAACGAGCAGGCGCTCGACCGGCTCTCGCCCGAGGATCGCGATCCGAATGGTCTCTTTACGCGCGAGTTCGTCAAGCAGTTGCGCGTGCCGGGGATGCGGGTCGACGAAATGGTGCGCCGGTTGCGCACTTCGGTGCGCGAGAAGGCGCGCTCGGTCGGACATACGCAGAATCCGGCGATCTACGACCAGTCGAGCGGCGATTTCTATTTTTCGGCCCCGCCGGTCCAGGCGGCGCGCGGCGAGCGCGCCGCGGGGGATGCCTCCTCCGCCAATGAGCGAGTCTTCTGGGACTCCATCAAGGATTCCAGGAATCCCGAAGAACTGCGTGCCTATCTGAGCCAGTATCCCAACGGAGTGTTTGTTCTGCTCGCCCAGGCACGTATCAAATCGCTGCAATCGTCCCAGGTCGCTGTCGCGAGCCCGGGCACGGACGCCGCGCGGGGCGCAACGCTCGCGGCGATGACACCTGGCAGCGTATTTCGCGATTGCGAGGGTTGTCCGCAGATGGTGGTCATTCCCGCGGGCAGCTTCGTGATGGGTTCGCCCGACGCGGAAGCCGGGCACATGCAGCGCGAAGGACCCTGGCACCCTGTGATCTTCGCGCGGCAATTCGCGGCGGGTCGCTACGAGGTGACGCGTGCCCAGTTCGCGCGCTTCGTGCAGGAATCGGGCCACACGGTGGCGGCCGACGGCTGCTACGTATGGACCGGGAGCGACGTAAACCACGATCCTTCCAGGGACTGGCGCAACCCCGGGTTCTCGCAAACCGAAAACGATCCGGTCGTTTGCGTGAGCTGGGGCGATGCCAAGGCCTATGCCGACTGGCTCGCACGCAAGACCGGCAAGAACTACCGCCTGTTGACCGAGGCCGAGTGGGAATACGCGGCGCGCGGCGGAACCAGCGCACCGTTCGCCACCGGTGCGCGAATCGCTCCGGCGCAGGCCAATTTCAGATCGATCGAGTCGTACTCGGACAATGCGTCGGCGCCGCACCGGGGCAAGACGGTTGCCGCGGGCAGCTACGCGCCGAATTCGTTCGGACTGTACGATGTGCACGGCAACGCCTGGGAGTGGACCGAGGATTGCTGGAACGAGAACTACCGGGGCGCCCCGGCGGACGGCGGCGCCTGGAGCTCCGGGGTGTGCATGCTGCGCGTGCTGCGCGGCGGATCGTGGAACAGCAGCCCCGATCATCTGCGCTCCGCGTTCCGTCATTTCAGCGCTCTGCGTGCCGATACTTACGGCTTTCGCGTCGCACGCCGGGATTGAATTGCTTGTCTACCTTGGGAACTTACCGATGACGACTGTCGTAACGTATCTCTTCAGCCTCGAAAATGGCGACGAGCATCGCTTCGAGATCCAACTGGATCGTCCCGCGGCGGATACGCACGCGAAGAACCTGCCCTCGTGGACGACGCTTGCGAACAACACCTGTCCGCATTGTCCACTGCCGAAATCAGCCGGTGCGGTGTGCCCCGCGGCGGCCGACCTGGTGCCGGTGGTAAAACGCTTTTCCGCGCTCGCTTCGGTAGTCGGCTCCGAAGTTCGCGTAATTACCTCGGAGCGCGAGGTGCGCAAGCAGACCGACGTGCAAACCGCGTTGAGCGGAATGATGGGCTTGATCCTCGCCACCAGCGGCTGTCCGATCCTGCGCCGTCTGCGGCCGCTCGCGCAGACGCACCTGCCCTTCGTGACCGAGACGGAAATGGTCTACCGGATGGCGGCGATGCAGTTGTTCGGCTGCTTCCTGCGCGGCGAGCCGGCGAGCTTCGACGGATTGCGGCGGTTCTTCGCCGATCTCGATACGCTCGACCATGCCTTTGCCGAACGCCTGCGCCTCGCCGCGGAGAAGGATGCGAGCCTCAACGCGCTGATGGTCCTGCACGCACGCGCGATGATCGCCAGCTTCTCGATCGACAGGGAACTCGCGCGCATCAAGGAGTGGTTCGGCGTCGCCTGAGCCGGTTGCCGACGCTCGTGGCTACAGCGCGAGCGGGTTGCGCGGGCTGCGCTCATCGAGAATGTCTTGCATCCGAGCCTGGATCGCGCCCTTGATACGCGGATGGGTGAGGATGTAGAAATGCCCGCCCTTGATCGCGGCGACCACGGCCTGAGCCACCTCGTCGGCCGAGACTTTCCCGGAGCGCACCGCCTTCTTGAGCCCCTCTTTTTTCGCAAGCAGTTCCGGGGACTGTACCGGTGCCGAATCGGCGAACTCGGGCGGGCGGTTGCGCTCCGAATCGGCGATGCCGGTCGGCACGTAGGCCGGGCAGAGCACCGAGACGCCGACCTTGGCGCCGCGTTCGCGCAGGTCATGATGGAGCGTTTCAGAGAGCGCGACCACGGCGTGCTTGGTGACGTTGTAGACGCTCATGCCCGGCGGTGAGATAAGTCCGGCGACCGACGCCGTGTTGACGATATGCCCCTCGTTCTGAGCGAGGAGATGCGGCGTGAAGGCCCGCACGCCGTGGACCACTCCCCATAGGTTGACCCCGAGCGCCCAGCGCCAGTCCGCGACGCTGTTCTCCCAGGCGGCGCCCAGCGGCGAGACCCCCGCGTTGTTGCATACGAGATGCACGCCGCCCAGGTCGGACACGGTACGCGCGGCGAGCATATCGACGTCCACGGCGCGCGAGACGTCGGTGCGTAGCGCGAGGGCGCGCACGCCGCGCGCGCGCACCTCGTCGGCGGTGCGCGCAAGATTGGCTTCGTCCACGTCGGCGAGCGCTACATGCATGCCTTCGGCGGCGAATGCGAGCGCCATCGCTCGCCCGAGGCCCGAGGCGGCCCCCGTCACTACCGCGATTCGTCCGGCGAGCGGGTCCATGGTTTGATCCTCAGCGGGTCTGGCAAAAGGAGGGAATCTTCACCGGCGGTGCTAACTGGGTGATCGAGTGTGCGTGATGGGGTTCGGGATTTCCATGTTCTCCGGATGACTGGCCGCGCAGCGGCCAGTCATCCGGAGACCCGCAAGATATCAGGCATTCCACATTCGGCGAATTCGCGCGGTCAAGGCTGTTGCGGGATCGGTCGCGGCCGGCTGTTCGCATCGATCGCGACGTAGGTGAGCGTCGCCTCGGTCACCTTGACGATTTTCGGGTCGTCGGGTCGGCGCTCGGCGTACACCTCCACGTTGACACTCACCGAGGTCTTGCCTACGCGCAGGACATCGACGTAGAACGAGAGCAGATCGCCGACCTGTACCGGCTGCTTGAAGAGGAAGGAATTGACCGCGACGGTCGCGATTCGCCCGCGTGCCACGCGCCGCGCCAGTGTGGCGCCGGCGATATCGACCTGCGACATGATCCAGCCGCCGAAAATGTCGCCGTTCTCGTTCTCGTCCGCTGGCATCGGCATGATGCGCAGCGCGAGCTGCTTGCCCTCTGGAAGCTGCGTTTCGCCGACGCGCCCCATCTACTTCTTTTTGATCGCGAGGTAATGCAGCGGCCCGCCGCGAAACGGCGCGAAGCCGGTGCCGAAGATCAATCCGGCGTCGATCAGGTCGGCGTCGGCGACAATGCCCGAGGCGAGAACGCTTTGCGCCTCGTGCAGATAGGGGTCGATCAGCGCGTCGACCAGGTTGGCGTCGCTGTCTCCCGCCGCCGACTTCTGCGGTTTGCCGTTCTTATAGCGATAGATACCCTCGCCGCTCTTTTTGCCGAGATGACCGAGGGCGACCTTCTTGAGCAGCACCTGCGGTGCTTCAATCTCCTCGCCGCCGCTTTTTTTCGCCAACTGTCTTCCCGCGGCGAGGCAGATATCCAGGCCGACCGTGTCGGCGAGTTCGATCGGCCCCATCGGCATGCCGAAGCTTTCCATCGCCGCGTCGATCGTCTCGGGTTGCATGCCCTCGTCGAGCAGGCGGAACGCGTTCTGCATGTAGGGACCCAGCACCCGGTTGACGAGGAATCCGGGGGAGTCCTTCACCGGCAGCGGCAGTTTGTCGAGCTTGCGAATGAACGCGGCGGCCTGCTTCGCCAACAATGGATCCGTCTCCGTGCCCGTGACGATCTCGACGAGTTGCATCTGCGGTACCGGGTTGAAGAAGTGGATGCCGACCAGCCGAGCCGGATTCTTCAGCGCCGTCGCGATGTCGGAGAGCTTGAGACTTGAGGTGTTCGAAGCGAGAATCGCGTCGGGTTTCGCGGTTGCTTCAATCGTCCTGAACAGCGCATGCTTGGCTTCGAGGTTCTCGAATATCGCCTCGACGATCACGTCAGCGTGCGCGACACCGGCGCCCGCGACGTCCGGGATCAGGCGGTCGAGCGCATCGCGCACGCGGCGTTTGTCGCGCAGACGCTTGTCGAAGAGTTGCGCGGCGCGCTTGATCGCGGGCGCGATCTTCGCTGGTGTGGTGTCCTGCAGTGTCACGCGCAGGCCGCGCATCGCGCAAACCGCCGCAATGTCTCCGCCCATCACTCCTGCGCCGATGACGTGTACGTGCGCCGGTGCATAGGCGATACCCTTTCCCTGTTCCTTGAGTCTTTCCTGGAGGAAGAAGATGCGGATCAGGTTGGCGGTGGTCGGGTGCTCGAACAGGGTCTGAATCGAGCACGAGGGGTCGCGCGAGGCGGCGAAGGGATCGCCATCGTACTTGCGCCAGAGATCAATGATGGCGTAGGGCGCCGGATAGTGTTCACGTCTGGCGCGCTGGGCGACCTGCTTGCGCGCGAGCGACGCCATCAGGCCGCGGCCCAGGCCCAGCATCAGGCGGTCGGCGAGCTTGAGTGCTTTGCGCCGTGGCGGCTGGAGGGTCAGCATGCGTGCGGTGTTCTCAAATATTCTGAGCGGCACCGCCTCATCGACCAGGCCGATTCGCTTCGCGCGTCGCGCATCGAGCGCCCGGCCGGTGAGCAGCATGTCCATCGCCGCGGCCGGGCCGACGAGCCGGGGCAGCCACTGCACGCCGTGCCAGGCAGGCATGATGCCGAGCATCACTTCGGGCAGCGCGAAGCGCACCGCCGGGTCGTCGAGTGCCACGCGGACCTTGCAGGCAAGGGCGAGTTCGACACCCCCGCCCATGCAAAAGCCGTTCACCAGCGCAGTAGTCGGAAACGGCAGATCGCGCAACTTCTGGAGCACATCCCAGCCCAGGCGAACGAAACCGAGTGCTTCGTCGGGCGACGTGAACGAGGTGAAGGTCTGCACGTCGGCGCCGGCGATGAAACCCTCCTTCGCCGAGCGGATGATGAGACCTTTGGGTGATTGTTGGCGGATCGCATCGAGTGCGCTGCCGAGTTCTTCGAGCGCCTCGCGCGAAAAGGTGTTCGCCGATTCACCCTGCTTGTCGAAGGTGAGCCAGACGAGGCCCTGCCTGTCCTGTTCCCAGCGGAAGTGTTTGTTCATAGCGGGTTCGCGTAGGATTCCTGGATACTGAATGAACTCGGTGCAAGCTTGCTTTTAAAACCAATCTCCCCATTTTGCAACCGGGCGCAGAGCGCCCGGTTGCAAAATGGGGAGACCTGAGAAATTCAAATTCACCACCGACGATGTTATTTGCTTATTGCATCGAATCGGGCGATGGCGTCGGTGTGGTCTGGGGAAAAATCACAGCGCCTCCACCAGCATCGCCCCACCCAACCCGCCGCCGATGCAAATCGACGCGATGCCGCGTTTGGCCTTGTTGCGTCGGAGTGTATTCAGAAGGTGCAGCACGATCCTCGCGCCCGAGGCGCCGACCGGGTGGCCGAGCGCGACCGCACCGCCATCGACGTTGAGTTTCTCCTCGTCGAGCGCGCCGAGCGCGCCGTCAAGACCCAGCTGCTCGCGGCAATAGCGAGCCTCCTTCCAGGCGGCGATGCAGGCGAGCACCTGGGCGGCGAAGGCTTCGTTGATTTCGATGTAATCGAGATCGTCGAGCTTCAGGCTCTGGCGCTGGAGGATCGGCGTCGTCGCGTGCACCGGGCCGAGCCCCATCTGCGCGGGGTCGAGCCCCGCCCATTGCGAATCGACGATGCGACCGATCGGCGCCAGGCCGTGGCGCTGTACCGCCTCGTCCGTGGCGAGCACCAGCCAGGCCGCGCCGTCGGTAATCTGCGAGCTGTTGCCCGGAGTGACATTGCCGTACTTGCGATCGAAGAACGGCTTGAGCTTGGCGAGTCCTTCGAGGGACGCGTCGCGCCGCGCGCCATCATCGAGCGTGTAGGTGCTGGCATCGCGATCGTACAGCGCCTCGATCTCGCCGCCGCCCGCCGCGAGCCAGCCGCCATCCTGTGCGCGCACCGCGCGCTGGTGGCTGCGCACCGAGTAGGCATCCATTTGTTCGCGCGTGATGCCGAAACGATGGGCGAGGTTTTCCGCGGTCTGGCCCATCAGCAGTCCGACCATCGGGTCGGTGAGGCCCTTCATGATCGCGATCACGGGGGCGAGCACCGCGCCCAGCGGCAGGCGCGCAAAGTGCGCCGCCTTGGCCAGTCTCCCGCGCGTCGCGGCGAAGTCGGAGAACCACAGTACCATCTTGTCGGCGTACAGGAGCGGCGCGCGCGAAAGCGCATCGACCCCGCCGGCGAGCACCAGACTGGAGCGGCCCGAGAGCATGTTGCCGATCGCGGAGTCGATCGCCTGCATGCCGGAAGCGCAGTTGCGCATCACGGTCCAGCCGGGAACCTTCTGCCCGCAGCCCATGCGCAGCGCCGCGACACGGCCGATGTTCACTTCGTCGACCGACGGCGCGGCGCAGCCCAGGATCACCTCGTCGAGTTCGTTCGGCGCGAATTTCTGGCGCACGAGTAGTGCGCGGCCCGCCTGAGTGGCGAGATCGCTCGCGGCGAACCGTCCCGGACGGTTCTTCGATTTGAGAAACGGCGTGCGTGCGCCGTCGACGATGTAGATGTTCTTTGCGTAGCCGGCCATGCGGGGTCTCCCGGATTCGTCAAGCAGGTTCGTCAGGCCGCGGCGCGTGCCGCCGGCGCTTGCTCGCGGGCGAGCTTCTCGGCGATCTCGGCCCGGCCAAAGTCCTGCGGGAAGTCGTCCACCTTGATCACGTGCTTGCGCAGGGCCTCCTTCTTCTGCCACCGGGCGTATTCGTCCACGCTGATGACGCCCTGGTCGCGCGCGAGTGCCGCCGTATCGGCGTCCGAGCGCGTGACGATCGCACCGCTTTTCACCGCCTCGCGTAGCTTCTTCTCGATCGGTTCGCAGGCGATGGTCGCATGGAAGGCCGCCTCAAGAATCGCGGTGGCATCGGTCTCGCCCTTCGGCACATAGACCGACGCGCTCAGCCGATCGCGCACCGCACCCGGCTCGAGCACCAGCCGTGCGCAGTCGCGGTTGTGCCGGTCCTTGGGAGATCTGAACGGCGTGCCGAGCGGAAATACCACGCGATGCAGGATCGCGCGCAACAGCTTGACCGGGAAATTCGCATAGATTGCATCGATCGCCTGCTGCGCCTGCCACAGCGCGTCGCGCACCGACCAATGCAGAAGCGGCAGGTCTTCGCGGATGCGGCCCTCGTCCTCGTAGCGCTTGAGCGTCGCCGAGACGAGGTACATCATCGAGAGCACATCGCCCAAGCGCGCCGAGAGCTTTTCCTTTCTCTTCAGCAATCCGCCGAGCGCGAGCATCGCGATGTCGGCGAGGAAGGCGAACGCGGCCGAGAGGTGGCTGAGGCGCTGGTAGTAGCGTCGCGTCTCGGGCGCGGCGTTACGCGGGGCGGGCGCGAAGCGCGCGCCGGTCAGCCCGTGCACGAAGGCGCGCACGCCGTTGGCGATCACGTGTCCGACGTGCGAGGTGAGTGCGTCGTCGAATTCTCGCGAGGCTTCGGCGCCGGAAAGCTCTTTTGCGGCGCGCATTTCGCGCAGCACGTAGGGATGGCAACGTATCGCGCCCTGCCCGAAGATGATCAGGCTTCGCGTGAGGATGTTGGCGCCCTCGACCGTGATCGCGACCGGGATCGCCTGATAGCCGCGCCCGATGCCGTTGTTCGGTCCGAGGCAGATGCCCTTGCCGCCGTGGATGTCCATCGCATCGTTGCAAACTTTGCGCGCACGCTCGGTCATATGATATTTCGCGATGGCCGAAATCACCGCCGGCTTCTCGCCCGCGTCCACCGCGCCCGCGGTCATCACGCGCGTCGCTTCCATCAGGTAGGCGTTCGCGGCGATCCGGCCGAGGGCTTCCTCGACGCCCTCGAGCCTGCCGATCGGCGTTCTGAACTGACTCCTTACGCGCGCATAGGCGCCGGTATAGCGCGCGAGCGCCTGTGCGCCGCCCGCCGCGAGCGAGGGCAGCGAGATCGAACGGCCCGCAGCAAGACAACCCATCAGCATCATCCAGCCCTTGCCCGCGTATTCGGGGCCGCCAATGATCCAGTCGATCGGCATGAAGACCTCCTTGCCCGAGGTCGGTCCGTTCTGGAACGCGGCGTTGAGCGGCAGGTGGCGGCGGCCAATGATCACGCCGGGCGTGTTGGAGGGCACCAGCGCGCAGGTGATGCCGAGGTCGTCCCTGCCGCCGAGCAGGCCGTGCGGGTCATAGAGGCGAAATGCGAGGCCGATCAGCGTCGACACTGGTCCGAGCGTGATGTAGCGCTTGTCCCAGCTGACTCGCATGCCGAGGGTTTCCTTGCCCTGCCAGATGCCCTTGCAGACTACGCCGTAGTCGGGAATCGACGCGGCATCCGAGCCCGCCTCGGGACTGGTGAGCGCGAAGCAGGGAATCTCCTGGCCTGTTGCGAGCCGCGGCAGGTAATGGTCCTTCTGCGCCTCGGTGCCGTAGTGCAGCAGCAACTCCGCCGGGCCGAGCGAATTGGGCACCATCACGCTCACCGCGAGGGCGTTCGAGCGTGTCGAGAGCTTGGCGACCACCGAGGAGTGCGCAAAGGCCGAGAACCCCAGCCCGCCGTACTTCTTCGGAATGATCATGCCGAGAAAACCCTTGTCCTTGATGTATTTCCACACATGCGGCGCCAGGTCGTGGCGCTCATGGGTGACTTCCCAGTCGTCCACCATCGCGCAGACTTCCTCGCAGGGACCGGCCAGAAACGCCAGTTCCTCGGGGCTGAGCTTGGGCGCGGGGATCGCGAGCAGCTTGTTCCAGTCCGGCTTGCCGGAAAAGAGATCGGCATCCCACCACACGGTCCCCGCGTCGAGTGCCTCTCTTTCGGTCGAGGACATTTCAGGAAGAATCCTGCGAAACAGCGCGAGCACCGGGTTCGAGAGTACCGCGCGGCGCAGCGCCGGCAGGTTGAGCAGCAGCGCGAGCGCGATGAAGCTCGCGCCGAGCACGATGTTCGTCGTCGTCGCGAATTGCGCGATCACCGAGAGGTAGACCGTGAACAATCCGGCAGCGACGGTCCACCAGGCGAGCGGCAGCTGGAAATAGCCGAAGGTCAGTATGACGACGACAGCGAGGGCGAGCACGAACATGGCGGACTCCTGTTGCGGGTCGAGACCGGATCAGGCGGCTTGCACGATCCTGTCAGCGATGGATGACGGTGCCGAGGCCTGCGGCACCGGCGTGAGCAGGCCCGCGAGGAGAAAGCCGGTCAGGCGTTCCTCGAGCAGTCGCGAGTCGTAACGGTCCTCGGGTTTGCAGCCGGCGATGAGTTGCACGGTGTCGGTCGCGGCGAGCGTGTAGGCGAGGGTGCCGAACATGAAATGCATGCGCCAGACCAGTTCGTCGCGCCCGACTTGCGGCAGCGCACGTTCGAATGCCGTCTTGAAACGCGTCATCGCGGGCGCGTAGAGCTGGCCGATCAGCGCGCGGATTGGTTTCGCCGGATCGGTGTAGGTGCGCCCCAGGAGGCGGATGAAATTGCGCCCGCCGCCCTTTGCGTCCTCGATCATGCGCAGTCCCGCGCCGATGAAGGCGCGAATGATCGCCTCGGGGGCGAGCGGCTGGCCTGCGGCCTGGTTCTCCAGTCGATCGAGCGCCTCGACGCGCTCGGCGTTCATCGGGTCGAGCCGGCGGCGGAATACCGCCTCGATGAGAGCATCCTTGGAGCCAAAGTGGTAATTCACCGCGGCCAGATTGACGCGCGCCTTCGCGGTCAGCAGTCGCATCGAGGTGCTCTCGAAGCCGTGCTGCATGAATAGCTCCTCGGCGGCGTCGAGGATTCGGGTGCGGGTCTCGTGCGGGGGTTTGACGGCGCGGAGCGACATGGTAGGTGGCAGGGGAATTCAAACAGACGTTTGAATAATAGGAGGGTGGTTCCGGCGCGTCAAGCTCAGCCTGTTACGGTGCGCGCGAGTCGTCGCGGCCTGCGGTTTGATCCATAAAAGGTCCTACAATGCGACGCTCTCATGGTTTCGAGCCGTCGCCACAGCCCCGCCACGCCGCAAAAATTCGCCGGAAACGAATGGGGCGCGCTCGCCAACCTCGTGCCCTATCTGCTGGAGTACCGCTGGCGGGTCGCGCTCGCGCTCCTATTCCTGGTGACCGCCAAGCTCGCCAACGTCGGCGTGCCGCTCGTGATGAAGGAGGTCGTCGACCGGCTGGACTCGCGCAGCGCGTTGCTCGCGCTGCCGCTCGCGTTGCTCGCCATCTACGGTGCGCTGCGCTTCTCGACCACGCTGTTCGCCGAGCTGCGCGACGTGGTGTTCGTGCGCGTCGCGCAGCGCGCGATGCGTCGCGTCGCGCTGGGAGTCTTCCGTCATCTGCACAGTCTGAGCCTGCGGTTTCACCTTGACCGCCAGACCGGCGGCATGACGCGCGATATCGAGCGCGGTACGCGCGGCATCGCGTCGCTGCTCAGTTACATGCTGTTTTCGATCATTCCGGTGCTGTTTGAGTTCGCGCTCGTCGCGCTGGTGTTGCTCGGCCGTTTCGACTGGCGTTTCGCCGCGGTGACTTTCGGCGCGGTCGCGGTGTACATCGCGTTCACGGTCGTGGTCACGGAGTGGCGCATGGAGATCCGGCGCCGCGCCAACGATCTCGATTCGAAGGCGAATACGCGTGCCGTCGACAGCCTGCTCAACTACGAGACCGTGAAGTACTTCGGCAACGAGGAGTTCGAGGCGCGGCGCTACGACGAGCAGCTGATGCAGTACGAATCGGCGGCGGTCAGAACCGAGGCTTCGCTCGGCGTGCTCAACATTGGTCAGAGCTTCATCATCGCCGGGGCGCTTACCGCGTTGATGCTGCTCGCCGCCGAGGGCGTGGTGAACCGCGTATTGACGCTGGGCGACCTGGTGCTCGTCAATGGCCTGCTGATTCAACTCTATATCCCGCTCAACGTGCTCGGTATGGTGTATCGCGAAATCAAGCAGTCGCTGATTGACATGGACCGCATGTTCCGGCTCATGGCCGAGCATCGCGAGGTCGAGGACAAGCCCGGCGCGGCCGATCTTGCCGACGGTGCGGCGACGGTAGAATTTCGCGCCGTCGATTTTCACTACGAAACGGCGCGCCCAATACTGCATGGCGTCTCATTTTTCATTCGCGCGGGACAGCGCGTGGCGGTGGTGGGGCATTCCGGCTCGGGCAAGTCGACGCTCGCGCGGTTGCTGTTCCGCTTCTACGACGCGACCGGCGGCGCGATCCTGGTGAACGGCATGGACATTCGCGACGCGCGACAGGCGAGTGTGCGTGCGGCGATCGGTATCGTGCCGCAGGATACGGTGCTGTTCAACGATACGGTGCACTACAACATCCGCTACGGCCGGCCCGAGGCGAGCGAAGCCGAAGTGGTCGAGGCCGCGCGCGCGGCGCATATTCATGACTTCATCGAGTCGCTGCCCGCCGGCTATCAGACGATGGTCGGTGAGCGCGGCCTCAAGCTCTCGGGCGGCGAGAAGCAGCGCGTCGCGATCGCGCGTGCGTTGCTGAAGAACCCGCGGATCCTGATTTTCGACGAGGCCACCTCGGCGCTCGATTCGCGCTCCGAGCAGGCCATCCAGGCGGAACTGGATCGCATTGCGCGCGGCCGCACCACCCTGGTGATCGCGCACCGGCTTTCCACGGTCATGGATGCCGATCAGATTCTCGTGCTCAGCCACGGGCGGGTCGTCGAGCGCGGCACGCACCGGGAACTGATGATCGTCCGTGACGGGGAGTACGCGCGCATGTGGGCACTGCAGCAACGCGAGGCCGAAGCCGAGGCGGTGCTCGAACTCGCCAAGGCGATTTGAGGGACCGGACTGGCGGGCCACCGCCGGGAATTCGCGCCCCGGTGCGAATTCAATGCCTTGCATGCTGAACCGCAGGTCGTTTGGGCGACCCGGCCGCCAATTCACAAACATTCGAGGAAGGCGGGGTTAGTGCCTTATTTCATTTGTTGTTTTTGAAGTCTGTGCGGTACACTCCAACCCGCTGACTGACCCAAGAAGAAAGTGGAGACAGAGCGCCCATGCACGCGCAGAAACGCAAGCTGCATTCACTCGAGAGCATCGTTGCGCTATGCGCGCTGTTCGCGGTGCTGGCGGTGTCGGTCGGCGTCGCGCAGGCGGGCTCCCCCTCCTCGAAGCGTCGCTCCTCGGCCAACGACTTCGAAGATCCCCGCTACGGGGAACCCGGCAAGTTGACGCTGCGCTCGGCGGTGGCGCTGGTGCAGGACGCCACGACCGGCGAAGTGGTGCTCGCGAAGAACAGCGAAACGGCAGTACCGATAGCCTCGATCACCAAGCTCATGACCGCGATGGTGGTGCTCGACGCGCGCCTGGATCTCGAAAAGGAAATCACGATCACCCACCAAGACTCGGATTTCCGCAAGGGAACGCAGTCGCGTCTGCGCGATGGGGCGGTACTGACGCGCGACGATCTGCTGCTCCTGGCGCTGATGTCCTCCGAGAATCGCGCGGCGGCGGCGCTGGGACGGTCGTATCCGGGCGGCCTGGATGCGTTCGTTCAGGCGATGAACACGAAGGCGCTCGCGATCGGCATGAAGAATTCGAAATTCGTCGACCCGACCGGTTTGTCCTCGGACAATGTCGCGAGCGGGCAAGACCTCGCCCGAATGGTGCGCGCGGCCCACGATTACGCGCTGATTCGTGAATATTCCACACGCGACAAGGCCTATGTACGCAGCCGCGGCAAGACGCTCGCCTTTCACAACACCAACGGCCTGTTGCGCAGTCCGAAATGGGAGATCGGTCTTTCGAAGACCGGCTACATCAGCGAGGCCGGCCGCTGCCTGGTGATGCGCGTGCGCGTGGCGTCCAAGGACCTGATCGTCGTGCTGCTCGATTCCTGGGGCAAGTATTCCCGCGTGGGCGATGCACAGCGCATCCGCAAGTGGCTAGAGACGAGCATCACCGCCGGCTAGTCCTCCGGGAATCCAATAGGTGTCGTTCGCGAGACACCCCAGTGCATCACCCCGCAGTTCAGACGGCATCGCGTAGAAGCTCCCGAATGAATCGAACCTGCGTCGGAGCTTCGCTAGGTATGGCCGACCGCGCGCGCTATGCGGTCGGCGGTTTCCTTGATGAGCGGGCCCCACTGGGGCTTCATGCGATCCGCAGGCGTGGAGATGGACAACGCCGCGACGAGATGCCCGCCGTCGTCGCGCACTCCCGCCGCGACGCAACTTACGCCGATCTCGACCTCCTCGTTGTCGGTCGCCCAGCCCTGGCGCTGGATGCGATCCAGGTCGCGCTCGAGTGCGGTGAGGTTGTCGATCGAATTGCGCGTGTGCGGCGCGAGCCCAGTGCGTTTCGCGTAGTCGCGCAGCCTGGCGAAGCCGTCCTCAAGGAGAAAGAGCTTCCCGGCCGCGGTCACGTGTAGCGGCGCGCGCGTGCCGATCATGTGCACGATACGCATCGCCGAGCGTCCCGAGGAACTGCGCTCGACGTAGACGATTTCATCATCGTGGCGCACCGAGAGGTTTACCGTCTCTCCGGTCTGCGCGTGGAGCTCGCGCATGATCGGCAACGCGAGTTCGCGCACGCTGATGCGCGATTTCACCAGGTTTCCCAGTTCCAGCAGTCGCATGCCGAGGCGGTAGCTGCCCGGCTCGATGCGATCGACCACCCGGTCGGCGACCATCGCCGAGAGGATGCGATGCGCGGTGGACGGATGCAGCCGGGTGTATTGCGCGATTTGCTTGAGGCCCAGCGGTTCGGGATGCTCGGCGAGCACGTCGAGCAGCTTCATCATGCGCTCGATGACCTGGATCGGGCTCTTCGGGTCGTCCTTGTCCTTGGCGGCGGGCACTGGGCTTCCGGGCGAATGGCGGTTGCGTCAATTGTATCCCACGATGTGAAATGCGCGGCGAGGGCGCCGTGCTACCATCGCGCGGCTCCCATGTTCGCGGATGACTACTCAGACGAGGAACCACGCGCCGATCCGCGCGTCGGATTGTTCGTCACCTGCCTGATCGACCTGATGCGTCCGCGTATCGGTTTCGCGGCGCTCCAATTGATCGAGGCCGCGGGCTACGCGGTTCATGTGCCTCCGGCGCAGACCTGCTGCGGGCAACCCGCGTGGAACTCGGGAGACCGCGTGGCGGCGCGGTCGCTGGCGGAGAAGCTCATCGCGGAATTCGAACACTACGCCTTTGTGGTCGCGCCCTCCGGATCCTGCGCCGGCATGATCAAGACCCACTATCAGGACGTGTTTCGCGGCGACGCGGCCTGGCTCGCGCGCGTCGAGGCGCTTGCCGCGAAGACCTACGAACTGACCGACTTTCTGGTGAATGTCGCGCGCATCCAGAAGCTGCCTGGCGCTTTCCGCGGCACGCTCACCTATCACGACAGTTGTTCGGGATTGCGCGAACTTGGCATCAAGGATCAACCGCGGGATCTGCTCGCGCGCATGCCGGGCACGGAACTCCGGGAAATGAAGGACTGCGAGACCTGCTGCGGCTTCGGCGGGACCTTCTCGATCAAGTTCGGCGAGATTTCGGCGGCGATGGCCGAAACCAAGTGCTCGCATATCGTGGCGAGCGGCGCGGACGCGGTGGTGGCGGGCGACCTGGGATGCCTGCTCAACATCGAGGGCCGGCTGCGCCGGCGCGGTGATGAGACGACGCGCGTGCTGCACATCGCCGAAGTGCTCGCCTGGAAGGACTGAGGGTGCACGTCCGGTCGATGCATTTCAAATCGAACGCCGCCGGGGCGCTCGCAAACGTTCGTCTGCAGTCGGTGCTGAAGCGATTCGGCGGTGGCTTCGTCGAGCGGCGCGCCACGGCGCGGCTAGCCTACGGCATCGACGCTTTCGAGGAATTGCGCAGCGCCAGCGCCGCGATCCGGGACCGAGCACTCGCCGCGCTCGATGGCTGGCTGCTGCATTTCGAGGAACAGGCGACGCGGCGCGGCACGCAGGTGCTGTGGGCGGAGGATGTCGAAGACGCGCGACGCCTGGTACTCGAGCTCTGCGCGCGCCACGGCCTGCGCAAGGCAGTCAAATCGAAGTCGATGGTCTCCGAGGAGGCGGGCCTCAACGAGGCGCTTGCCGCGCACGGCGTCACGCCGGTCGAGACCGATCTGGGCGAATACATCATCCAGCTCGCCGGCGAGGCGCCTTCTCACATCATCGCCCCGGCGATCCACAAGGACAAGGGCGAGGTTGCGGATCTGTTCGCGCGGCACCATCAGCGTCCGCGGCTTGACGATATCGAGGAACTGACGCGCGAAGCGCGGGTCATGCTGCGCGAGCACTTCCTCTCCGCCGATCTCGGCATCTCGGGCGGCAACTTCCTTGTTGCGGAAACCGGATCGGTAGCGATCGTCACCAACGAGGGCAACGGCCGCATGGTGACCACGCTGCCGCGCGTGCACATCGCGATCACCGGGATCGAGAAGGTCATCCCGACTTTGGAGGACCTGTCCACTCTCAACCGCGTGCTGCCGCGCTCGGCGACAGGCCAGGACATCTCCAACTATTTCAGCATCCTCACCGGGCCGCGCCGCGCGGGCGATCTCGACGGTCCCGAGCAGATGTTCGTGATTCTCGTCGACGGCGGCCGCAGCGGCTTGGTCGGCGGAGAGTTGAAGGAAATGCTGCGCTGCATCCGTTGCGGCGCCTGCATGAACCATTGTCCCGTGTATCAGACCGTGGGCGGGCATGCCTACGGCTGGGTCTATCCCGGGCCGATGGGCTCGGGCTCACGCCCGCATTCAATGGGTTGGCGCAGGCGCTCGACCTGCCGCAGGCGGCGACGCTGTGCGGGGCCTGTCACGTCGCCTGTCCGGTAAAGATTCCGCTGCCCGAGTTGCTGCGGACCTTGCGCGAGAAACAGACCGAAGCGCGGCTGCGGCCCTGGAGCGAGCGGCTGGGGTTCAGGTTATGGGCCTACGTTGCGCTGCGGCCATGGCTGTATGCGCTGCTGAGCCGTTTTGGTGTACGGCTGCTGAAGGTGATGGGCGGAAGCAAACGAAGGATCTCCTGGCTGCCGGTCGGTTCGGGCTGGACTCTGGGGCGCGACATGCCGGCGCCGGAGGGAAGGACCTTCCGCGAGTTGTACGCGCAGCGCATGGTTGCGGGGCGTTGAACTGGGGATCGCAACCTGACCGAAGCATGTCGATCGTTCACAGGCTTGCTACCCGTAGCGACCTTGCGCAGATCGTCGCGATCTACAACTCCACGATCGCCTCGCGCCGGGTGACCGCCGATACCGAACCGGTCTCGGTCGAGAGCCGGCTGCGCTGGTTCGAGGAACACAGACCGGAGACCAGACCGCTCTGGGTGGTGGAGGACGCCGGCCGCGTCGCCGCCTGGCTCAGCTTCTCGTCGTTCTATGGACGTCCCGCCTATGCGAAGACCGCGGAGTTGAGCGTGTACGTGCACGAGGCGCAACGCAGGCGCGGACTCGGATCCTATCTGCTGACTGAAGCGCTGGCTTACGCGCCGGTGCTGAAGGTCGATACGCTGCTCGGGTTCATCTTCGGCCACAATGCGCCGAGCCTTGCCCTATTTCAGCGCTTCGGATTTGCCACCTGGGGGGAGTTGCGGAAAGTGGCTCTGCTGGATGGCGTCGAACGCGACCTCGTGATCGTCGGTAGGCGTGTGTAAGGGCGGCTCGTCTATCGAGCGAATCGAGTCGGCGACAACGCATTCGCGAGCCGCGCATCGAGCGGCAGCGGTTCGTTCTCGATCAAGCTCGCGATCAGTTCGCCGAGCAGCGATGCCCAGACCAGGCCGCGCGAGCCGTAGGCGAGCGCGCCATACAGCCCATCGCCTGCCGATTCGAGCGCACCGCAAACCGGCAACCGATCGCGCGTGACGCAGCGAAAGCCGACGCGTCCGTCGAGCGAGTCCGCATCGATCCCCGATACCGCTCCGGGCAGGATGCGCTCGAGTCGCGCGAGGTTGGCGGCGTGGCTCGAGGCGTGTGGTTGGGGATCATCGTCGTCGTAGTCGTAGGTCGCGCCGATCACGACGCGATCGTCGACCGGCGGCAGCACGATGCCGCCGCGCAGCACCACCGTGCGCGGCGCGGCGCGCAGGCTCTGCCGCGTCAGATAGCTGATCTGCCCGCGCACGCGGCGCAGCCTTCCTTCGAGGGAGGGCACGAGCCGCGACGCATCGCCCGCATTGGCGAGCACGACAACGGGTGCGTGCGCGATTTCATCACCGCGATTGTCGCGCGCGCGCCAGAGTGCGCCCTCGCGCAGGAGGCTGGCGACTTCGCGCCCGAAGTGCGTCGTCAGTCGCGCGCCGCAGACGGCGAGCTGTGCGGACACGAGGCTCGCGGGTGCGACCCAGCCGGCGCGCGGAAACCACAGGCCGCCCGAGGCGACTTCGACGCCGGCATGTGCGCTCGCCTGCGCGCGCTCGACGTACTGCGCGTACTCGGGCGGATAGCGCAGCGCCTCGATCGCGCTCTTCTGCGCGGATTCTTCTCTTGCGTCGCGCGCGAGCTGCAGCACGCCGCAGTTCGCCCGGCGCAGGCGCTCGCCGAGCGCGCTCCAGTGCGCCTCGGCATACTGCGATCCGGCGCGCGTGAGGCGCGCGAGCACGCTGTCGTCGGGCGTGACCACGGCATGAAAGACGCCGACCGGATTGCCAGAGCCTTCCTCGGCGGGCCGTGCATTGCGCTCGACGAGCGTCACCTGCCAGCCGCGCGCGCACAGCCGCTCGCACACCGCGGCGCCGGCCATTCCCGCACCGATCACGAGTGCGCGCCGATCGGATGGCGGCGGCCGTACTTCGCGCGTGACGCGGCGGCGCGGCGCGTAGCGCGCGACGATCATCTCGCGCTTCGCGCCGTAGCCCGCGCGCTTTTCGACCTCGAAGCCGCTCTCCGCGAGCACCTCGCGCAGCGCACCGGCCGCGCTCCAGGTCGCGGCGCTCGCACCCGGCGCGGCAAGCTTGGCGAGGACCTTGATCGTGTCGAGGGACCACATCTGCGGATTCTTCGCCGGCGAAAAGCCGTCCAGATAGAGGGCGTCGGCGCACAGGCGCAGCGAATTCCGGACTTCCGCGATATCGCCGAACAGCAGCGTGAGCAGCACGCGCCCGCTCTCGAGTTCGATGCGCTGCACGCCCGGCACGAGCAGCGGCCAGCGCGCGTGCAGTTCGGCGGCGAGCAGCGCGAACTCGGGATGGCGCGCATGCAGCGAGCGCAAATCAGGCAGCGCGAAGGGATGCTTCTCGATCGAGACGAAATGCAGTTGCGCGCAGCGTGCCGGGTCCTCGCGCCAGGCCTGCCAGGTGGCAAGAAAATTCAGCCCGAAGCCGAAGCCGGTCTCGAGGATGACGAAGCGCGCGCGATCGCGCCAGCGCTCGGGCAGGCCGTTGCCGGCGAGGAACACGTGGCGCGCCTGCGCCGGGCCGCCCTCGGCGCTGTGGTAGATGTCGTCGAAGCCTTCGGACCAGGGCGTGCCGTCCGCGGCGTAGGCGAGCCGCGCGGGAATGAGCGGATCTGGCATGGGTACCGAAAGTATAGCGAGGCGGGGTAAAATCGCGCCCTTTTCCTCCCTTCGCCCTGGACGCACCGATGAACAAGCCCTCCGATCTGAAGCTGCACACCGTTCCCGCTTGGATTTCCGGGCGCACCCACCTTCCGGCCGGTCGAGCGGGCGATGTCTACAACCCCGCCACGGGACAGGTGAGCAAGCGCGTCGCTTTCTGCGGTGCCGATACGATCGACGCCGCGGTCAAGGCGGCCGGTGCGGCGCTGCCTGACTGGCGCGATACGTCTCCGTTGCGCCGCGCGCGCATCATGCAGAAATTCCTTCAACTGATGCAGGAGCACCAGAAGGATCTCGCCAAACTCATCGTCGAGGAACACGGTAAGACCTTCCCCGACGCGATGGGTTCGGTGATGCGCGGCATCGAGGTGATCGAGTTCGCCTGCGGTGCGCCGCATCTGCTGAAAGGAGAATTCTCCGAGAACGTCGGCACCGGCGTCGACAGCTACTCGGTGCGCCAGCCGGTGGGGGTGTGCGCGGGGATCACGCCATTCAACTTCCCGGTGATGGTGCCGCTGTGGATGTTTCCGATGGCGATCGCCTGCGGCAACACCTTCATCCTCAAACCCTCGGAGAAGGTACCCTCGGCGTCGATGCTGATGGCTCAACTGTTCAAGCAGGCAGGCCTTCCGGACGGCGTGTTCAACGTCGTGCACGGCGACAAGGAAGCGGTCGATGCGATTCTCGGCCATCCGGGCATTCACGCGGTGTCCTTCGTCGGCTCGACGCCGATCGCCAAGTACATCTACGAAACCTGCGCGAGGAACGGCAAGCGCGTGCAGGCGCTGGGCGGGGCGAAGAACCACGCGGTGGTGTTGCCCGATGCGGACCTCGAATTCACCGCGGACGCCTTGATCGGCGCGGCCTACGGTTCGGCGGGCGAGCGCTGCATGGCGATCTCGGTCGCGGTCGCGGTGGGCGAGGCGGGCGATCCGCTCGTGAAGCTCCTCGCCGAGAAGGCGAACACGGTGAAGATCGGACCGGGCGATCGCGAAGGCATGGACATGGGCGCGCTCGTCACCCAGCAGCACCGCGACAAAGTCGCCTCATACATCGACAGCGGCGTGCGGGAGGGCGCGAAGCTGGTGGTCGATGGCCGCGGCCTGAAGGTCGCCGGTCATGAGAGCGGCTTCTTCCTTGGCACGAGCCTGTTCGACCAGGTCACGCCGAAGATGAAGATCTACCAGGAAGAGATCTTTGGTCCGGTGCTGGTGGTGGTGCGGGCGAAGACGCTCGAGGAGGCGATCGCGCTGGTCAACGCCAACCCCTACGCGAACGGCACCGCGGTGTTCACCGAGTCGGGCGGCGCGGCGCGGCGCTTCGAGAACGAAATCCAGGTCGGCATGGTCGGGATCAACGTGCCGATTCCCGTGCCGATGGCCTTCTATTCCTTCGGTGGGTGGAAGAATTCCCTGTTCGGCGATCTGCACGTGCACGGCATGGAAGGCGTGAAGTTCTATACGCGCACCAAGGCGATCACGCGCCGCTGGCCGCACCAGGATACTCCCGCCCCGGGATTTCACATGCCGACGATGGGGTGATGCGTTCCTGGGGCGACTGAATCGAGCGGGCGGTTTGCTCTACGAGCCGCCCTTCTCGAAGCGCTCGATTGCGGGGGAAAAGCACATCCAGTGCGGTGCGGAGCGGGTCCAGATGTGCCGCTCCAGCTCGAACCAGTTCGGATCGTCGAAGCTGCCGCCCGAAACGATGAGCAGGCTCGGATTTCTCTCCAGAGTCACGATCAGCGTTGTTCCGCAGCGGGCGCAAAATTGGTTGCGCAGCCAGCGCCCGCTCTCGTCCGAGCGATGCTCGTACTCGGACAGCGTCGCGCCATTCAGTTCGACCTGCTCCGCCTTGAACGCCACCACCACCGCGCCGGCCGAACCGGTGCGTCGCTGGCAATTGCGGCAATGACAGGCCTGCGCGCGCAGCGGCGCGCCCTTGACACGGTAGCGTACCGCGCCGCACAGACAGCCACCGTCGTGGACTCCGAACATGTCGTCACCTCATGAGCTGGAAGGGCCAGGTCAATGATCCTCGCGCGTATAGCTTTCGTGCAGCGCGACCGGCTGCGCGGGGCGCCTGCGCAGCCGCAGGTTGAGCATTTCGACGCCGACCGAAAAAGCCATTGCGAAGTACACGTATCCCTTGGGAATGTGGTGATCGAAGCCGTCGGCGATCAGCACCACGCCGATCACGAACAAGAAGGCAAGGGCGAGCATCTTGACCGTGGGATGGGCCGACACAAAGCGCCCGATGCCGCCTGCGAAGACGAGCATCAACGCGACCGACGCGACTACTGCGGCGATCATCACCGCGATCTCGTCGACCATGCCGACTGCGGTGATGATCGAGTCGAGCGAGAAGACGATGTCGACAACGATGACCTGGATGATCACCGCAGTAAAGGTCGCCTCCACCGCGGCGGACGCGGCACCTTTTTCACCCTCGAGCAGTTGATGGATTTCCTGCGTGCTCTTCCACAGCAGGAATAATCCGCCAGCGATCAGTATCAGGTCGCGTCCGGAAAATTCCTGGCTCAGGACCCGGAAGAGCGGCTGGGTGAGGCCGACCAGCCAGGCAAGCAGAAACAGCATGCCGATGCGCATGAACATCGCCAGAAAGAGCCCCAGCCTGCGCGCGAGTTCCTTGCGTTCGGCCGGCAGCTTGTCCACCAGGATGGAGATGAAAATGACGTTGTCGATACCGAGAACCAGTTCGAGTGCAGTGAGCGTGAAGAAAGCGATCCACGCCTGGGGGTCCAATAAGAGTTCGATCATGATTTCTTCCCGTTGGTGTGATTGATCAATGTGTGCAGTGCGGCAAGGGCTGCTGTGGTTCGCGCATGCTCCGACACTGTCGTCTAAGTCTAGCGCGCCACGCGGTTGCGACCGCCTTGCTTGGCACGGTAGAGCGCGCGGTCGGCCGCCTTGAGCACCTCGGTGGGGGCGGTGGGGCGAGCGCCGGGCCCCGCGAGACCTATGCTGACAGTTACCGACAGGGTCTTGTCGAGCATCCGATCGCCACGGCGCCGCTCCCCTTCGTCGCTCTGTTTGGGGCGATCCGCGCCGCGCGCGACCATCTTGTAGTGTTCGATCGACGCGCGAATGTTCTCCAGGTAGGGCAGGGTTTCGGCGGGCGTTCGGCCGGCGAACAGCACCGTGAATTCCTCGCCTCCGTAGCGAAACGCACGTCCCCCGCCGCCCACCGAGGCAAGGCGTGCGGCGACCAGTTTGAGAACCTGGTCACCGATGTCGTGACCGTGGGTGTCGTTGAACTTCTTGAAATGATCGACATCGATCATCGCGACCGAATAGACCGAGCCGAGTGCAGCGAGGGACTCCTGCAGCGCGCGCCGGCCCGGCAGCCCGGTCAATTCGTCACGGAACGCGAGGCGATGCGATTCCTGCAACACCGCGACCAGTAGGATCGCGCCCGAGGCGGCAACGAAGGCGGCAAACACGCTCGGCGAAGCGACGCCTTCGCAGGCAATGAAAAATGCGACGAGCGCCCCGGCCTTGCCGACATCTAGAGAAGATTGCGAATCGTCGTCCCGGGTCTGCAGGCGCCAGGCTGCGAGCGAGAGCGCGGCGAGCAATACAAGTCGCCCGAGCCAGGGGGTGGACGGCCCACGCAAAAGCCAGTGATCGAACATGCCCTGCCATGCGGTGCCCGACAGATCGGTACGGCCGGCCGAGGCGATCCAGGCCACCAGCAGGACTTCCGCACCCGCCAGCAGCAGCCAGCGATAGTCATGCTGGTGTGAAATTCCCCGTTCGGGTACGAGCAGTGCGAGCAGCATATTGCCCGGTACGAATATCGCGACGGCGGCAAATACCGCCTGAAATGCGAAGCTCGTCTCGCCGAACGAGCGAGAGAAATGATATCCCGCGTAGCCGATCAGCAGCGAGCTCGCTGCCACGAAGATGCGGCCGCGATTGAACAACAGGCTCACCGCGACACCGAGCGGCAGAATCAGGTACGGCCAGTAATCGCGCAGCCCCGAGAACGACGCGGGCAGCGCCGACGCCGCGGGTTGCGCGAGCGCCGCGGCCACAAGAATGGCAGCCGGCGCGAGCAACAAGCGCGCGAAACGTAGCAGATCGGCGTTCATCGTGGTCGCGAAGCGTAGCGCGAATGCAGACCCCGCCCGGCGCGGACC
>JAOUFA010000225.1 GCA_029858545.1 Betaproteobacteria bacterium | reverse complement strand
GGGGGGTAGCCGGCGATCACGCCTTCCGGGGTGCCGGAGAATATGATGTCACCCGGCTCGAGGGTCATCAGCGCCGAGGCGTAGCTTACGAGTTGCGCGCAGTTGAACACCATGTCGTCGGTGCTGGATGACTGGCGCAGTTCGCCGTTCACGCGACATTCGATCTTGAGCTTGTTCGGGTCGCCGACCAGATCCGCGGTAACGAGCCAGGGGCCGATGGGTGCGAAGCCATCGCTGGTTTTTCCGATCATCCACTGGGTCGAACGATTTTGCAGGTCGCGTGCAGTGAAGTCGTTGCCCACGGCGTAGCCGAACACGTAGGAGAGCGCCTCGGTTTCACTCACGTCGCGCGCACGCCGTCCGATGACGATTACCAATTCTGCCTCGTAGTCGAATTCGGTCGCCGGAACGGCGGACACGCGCACCATGCCTTGATGCGCGTTGAGCGCGATATTGAACTTGTTGAACAGGACGGGGGCGTCCGGGATCGGCTGCGCCATTTCGCGCGCATGGCGCCGGTAATTGAGCCCGACGCAGATGATCTTCGGCGGGTTGGTGACGCAAGGGCCGTACGCGATGTCCTGGTCGTCGAGGAATAGCCTCGGGCTGCCCGAGGCGAGCGCCCGATCGCGCAGTTCCGACAGTCCGTGGTCGCCGATCGCAAGCAGTTCATCGATGGTGGTCGGCGCGCTGCTCTTCACGGCACGCGCGGCCTTTTTCACATCGAGGATTCCCTTGTCGGTCCGGATGCCGAGACAGTATTCCTCGCCGTTACGGAAGGTGACGAGCACCATGTTCTTCGGCATTGCCGGCGCGGCGGGTCTCGCGCCCACCCCGGCGCCCGCTGCGCCGCCAGCGTCTTTCGTGAGTGCCGTTGCGCCGGCCGCGGCGAGCGCGCCGGTCGCGCCAATTTGCTTGAGGAAGGCCCTGCGTTGTCCGTCCATGTATTTCCCTAACAGTGCTGGTGCGATGAATTGAACAATGAGTCTACCCTTGACCGCATCCGGCGCAATCTCTCCGCCGGAATGCGGCGGTGGGACGCCTAGTCGATCACTATCTCCCCCACATATACCACCTCGCCACGTCCTTTGAGTCTGAGCGTGATGAGTTCCTCCTTGGCCGCGTCGGTGCCGAAGTGCGTCTGCACCGTCACCTGCAAAGTCGTCGCCCCGGCGACTATTTGTTGGCGGTGCCCATAGAACTGCGCTTCAATCTTGTAGCGTCCGGGCAGCGCCTTGCGCAGTGAGAACTCCTCGGGCCCGTAGCCACCGGTGAAGTCCTGCGACATGCGCCCGCCGTGCCAGGTGAGCCGGTGGCCGTAGAAAGCTTTCTCGCCGTTCGGGTCGGTGACCCACAGGTCGATGTCGGTGTTGTCGGCGTCCCAGGTGAGTACCGCGCGCAGATCGAGCGGCAGGTTCCGGATGAGCCGTGGGTCGAAGCGGCGGGTGTCGACTTTCGCAGCGGGCGTGCCGGCGATGGCATTCAATTCCGCGAGCGCGATCAGCTCGACTTCCGGAAAGCGCCCGTGCCAGGGACGGGTGACGACTTCGTAGAGTGAATCGAGCGCTTTCTGGAACTGCTTGTCAGCGGCATACGCGAGCCCCAGGTCGCGATACGACTGCGGTTCCTCGGGAGAGAGTTCAAGCACTTTGCGAAACACCGGGATCGCGAGCGCCGGGCGCCTGGCCTGCACGAGCCGATAGCCGAGCACGCGCAGCACATGGCGGTTTTCCAGGTCCATTTCGGCGAGGTTGCCGAGCACGCGGATCGCGAGGTCGTCCAGTCCTTTTTCGAACAGCAGATCGGCGGCGTCGAGATAGAA
The DNA here is from genome assembly GCA_029858545.1 of Betaproteobacteria bacterium. GTDB lineage: Bacteria > Pseudomonadota > Gammaproteobacteria > Burkholderiales > SG8-39 > JAOUFA01. Next base: position 4,417 of record JAOUFA010000225.1, on the reverse strand, counting down.
GGCGGTGGAGTTGGCGTAGTCCGGTTTCTCGTCGAGGTAGACGCGATAGGCCTTGTCCGCGCTGGCTTCTCTCATGCGGCGTGCATAGGGCGCGTCCGGGGTCCAGGGTTTGAGTCGAATGCGTGCCACGCCGTCTGCGGACGCGGAGCCGTCGTTCTTCGTGAGGTTTGCGCGTGCGGAATAGCCGGCACTGGCAGCGCCCGCGGCGCGCTCCGCGGCCGCGGCCGGTGCCGCCATCGACCGCGATTCCCGCTGCACGCTCGCGGCGTCACGCTGACGCATTTCCTGCGCCCCGAGTCTTTCCTGCAACATTCCCTGCTGCGCAACTTGCGCCTCGGGTCGGGGCGCGATCGCCGCGGGGCGCGCTTCCCTGGGGAATTCCCTGTTCCACCACCTCTGTTTTTCCTCGAACAGCTTGACGATGCGCTCGAGGTGATTGTGGCGATCGGCATCACGACGCTGCATCACGCTGACGCGCAATTGCTCGAATCGCGCGAGCAGCGGGGTAGGCGGGACGATCTCGTAGCGCAGGTAGTCCTCGACGCGATCCAGCACGATAAGCGAGGTCTCGCGCGTCACCAGGCCGAACGACTTCCCGATGCGCGCGATTTCCGCGCGATGGAGCTCGTAATCGGTTTCCAGTTCAGCAATGCGCAGCGCTGCCCAGCGTGCCGCGGCAAGTCTGCCGGACCGGGCCGCCGCGCGTAAGCGGAGTTCGATCCGGCGCGCGTGTTGGCCGGGCACGCCGAAATCGAGTTGGAGGCGCGCGTCCCTTTCCAGCAGCTCTCCGGCGAGGGTGATGCGCCCGTTGGTCGGAAAACGCGAATCGGTGACGACTTGCGCCGCCCCCAGGGCCTGAATGTCGAGCAGGCGCGTACTGTCATGCGTGAGCTTGCGCGCTGCTTGGGTGCCGGACTCGCGCAGGAGATCGATCGTGCGTCCGCCACCCGCGGCGACGATTCCGCGCAGCGTGGCGTGGTCGGCCCTGAGCGCCGCGGACACCGCGTAGACGCGCTTGCCGTGCGCATCGAAACGTCCTTCGCCGAAGTTGCCGAGGCCGTCTGTAAAGACCAGCCATTCGTCGGCGTCGTGCGCATCAGCGTAGGCGCCGAGGGCGGTTGCGCCGTCGTATTCAGTGGCTTCGAGTGCGCGGCGCAGAGCGCTCCAGTCGCCATCCGCGATGCGAAAGACTTGTTCCGGCTCGGCAATATCGCGCAGCCGCGTGAGCCGCACTTCGCCGTTCTTCATCCAGTGGAAATAGGCGTCGAGCAACGCGAACTCGCGGGCGTGTTCGCGCGCGGCACCCGATCCCGAACTGTCCCAGACGAGCGCGACCTTGCCCGGCGCGGCGCGCGGCGCAAGGAGCGTTTGAATGGGTACCTCGGCGTGAAAGTATGTACGGCCGCCGCGCTCCTCGGTGTGCACCATCTCCCCGACCGAAGCAGGGAGTTCGAGTTCGAGCACTCCGCTCGCGGAGAAGTTACGGCGCTCGAGTTCGGCTAGCCAGGCATCGCCCGCGCGGCGAAACAACACCTCGCCCAGCGCGCGTGCCGACCCGCGGGGCGCTGCCGCCGCGCCGTGCACTTTGATTCGCAGCGTGAAGACCCGCGATGCAGTAGCGTAGTCCAGCGCGAGACGATGGATTCTCCGCCCGGCGTCCGAGCCGACGGTCTCGGCGATGCGGAGCACGATCGTCTTGGTCTTGCCCGGCAACAGCGGATACACGCGCAACTTGAAGTTGTTGCCCTGCGTGGCTTGCAGCAACGCCGGATCGACTCGCTGACGCGTGACGTCCTCGAAGACGGCTTGCCCGCGCGCTTTGTCGACCGGCACCGCGTCGCGCAGCGTGCCGTCGATGTCCATTGCGAATCCGGCGATGCGCTGCCCGTCGAGGAGCGGAAATTGCAGTTCACCTTCTAGGATGCGCCGGTTCGGATTGAGGAAAGTCATTTCAATTTCGGTTTGCGCAAGGCTGCCTGCGATTTCCGTATCGACGCGCAGCGATTGAAGCGTTACCGGGCGTTCAGCCGGGGAGGCGATTCGCAGTAGCGGTGGGCGCAATGGCGGTGGCGCAATGCGCTGGACGGTCGCGTTCTGGCCTGGCGCGTGAAGCGGCAGCAAGAGCACGGCGAGGGCGGCGGCGTGGCGAATACGTACAAGGGTCGGTGAAGGCATGTCGGTTCCGTATGGATGGGCGATATGGGCTTAAACGCGCGGCGCTGAAAAAAGGGTTAAAGGGCGGGACAACGGCGCGGCGAAATCCCGATCTGCACCACTGCGGCGCTGGTAAAATGCCGCTTTATCGAGCATGCAGAGTTCTGCAGAATCATTACGGAGACGTGCTATGGCCCCATCGTCGGAAATGCGCGGCGTCGATCCGAAGATCGATCCCGCCAGCCTGTATCTTGAGGAAGTATTCACCGACCGCAAGGTCGGTACGGTCCGTCGGCTCACGCCGGTGAAAAAGGACGGATCGCCTGACAAATCCCGTCCGGTGCTGTACGTCGGTGAAACGCAAATCGTCACGCCGGTTGGAACGCTTCCGATCGTATTTGAAATCGACGCCGATTCGCTTGAGGACGCGGCGATCAAGTTCGGTCCGAATGCCAAGGAATCCATCGAGCGTACCGTGAAAGAGATCCAGGAAATGCGCCGTCAGGCGGCCTCGTCAATCGTGGTCCCGCAGGGCGGCTTGCCGCCGGGCGGAGGACTGCCCGGCGGTGGCCGTATACAGATACCCTGAGACCCTAAGGCGATTGCCTGGAGTTTTCCGGTTCGACGGGTCGGTAGAGCCTGCTCTGAATCAAGAAAACGCGCGATCGGGGCTGCCATTCCCGCCCACTCTGTGCCAAGAATTATGTTGGCGTATCGGCGTGCATTTCGGCGCCGATGCGAGGGCAACAGAGGACGCATGGAGGTGCGACGATGACAATGCTGGCGATGATCGCGTTTGCCGTTACCGTCCTGGCCTTGTTGATGGGGCTTGGTTCGATGGCGCAGGGTGGTGCCTACGACGAGACGCATGCCTCGCGCTTCATGATGCTACGCGTCGTGGCACAGGGGGCGGCGATCGCGTTCCTGCTGCTCGCGATGCTGTCGGTAGGCCGCTGACCCGCTAGGCCCGGGGAGCACGAGGAGATGCCCCCTCGTATCCTCGGGGAGCACGGGGGGCCCCTCGTTGCGATTGACTTCAGGTCAGCGTTTGTCCGCCATCAACGACAAGCGTTTGCCCGGTGATCCAACTTGCCAGGTCGCTCGCGAGAAACAGCACCGCGTTGGCGATTTCCCCGGGTTGGCCGAAACGTCCCGAAGGGATGCTGCGCAACGTGCGTTCGTACACGGCGGGCGCGTCGTGCTTGCGCACATCCCATACTCCGCCGGGAAATTCGATCGATCCGGGCGCGACCGCATTGATTCGGATCTTCTTCGCTGCGAGTGCCGCCGCCTGCGTCATGGTGTACTGGATCAGCGCGGCTTTCACCGCGCCATAGGGCGGAGTGCGCACGCTCGGTTCGACGCCGGCAATCGAGGAAATGTAGACGATCGCGCCGCCCCCGGCGCGCTCCATGAAGGGCAGGGCGGCGCGCGAGGCGCGCACGCTTGCGAGGAGGTCGACTTCGATGCTCGCGCGCCAACCCGCCTCGTCGTCCGCCAGGCCGTAGCCCGAGGCGTTGTTCACCAGGATATCGATACCGCCGAGTGCTTGTGCGGCGACTGCGACAAAGCGTGTCACCGCGTCACCGTCGGCGAGATCGCAGGTCGCTGCGTGCACCATGCCGCCATGACGCCTGAGTTCGCCTTCGGTTTCGGCGAGTTTGTCCGCGCCGCGCGCGCAGATCGCCACGTCGGCGCCGGCCGCGGCGAACCCCAACGCGATCGACCGGCCGATGCCGCGGCTCGCGCCGGTGATCAGGACTTTCTTGCCTGTGAAGATGAAGCTCATGTTCCTCCCCGATTCCTGAAGCAGCGGCGCGATGGCGAGTGCCGCGCCGATCGGGCCGTATGTCGGTCCCCTCAGCATGAAACCAAACCCTGATCCCGATGCTGGCGGCCAGGGGCTGACGCAACAACGCTAATGCCTGATGCACACCTTCCCGAAATGCGCCCCGCTTTTGAGATAGTCCATCGCCTCCTTCAGCGCTTCGAATTCGAACACCCGATCGACGACCGGCTTCAACCGGTGTTGTTCGAGCGCGGCCGTCATCGCCTCAAAGCCGTCGCGATGTCCGACGGTAATGCCTTGCAGCCTCACTTGGCGCGTCACGACCCGACCGAGTTGCGCGCTGAGATTTCCGCCGCTCAGCACGCCGATCAGCGAAATCGTCCCGCCCGGGCGTATGCACAGGAGTGACTGGGGCAGGGTCTTTTCGCCGCCCACTTCGACGATATGATCGTAGCCGCGTCCGTGAGTGATTTC
>JAOUFA010000224.1 GCA_029858545.1 Betaproteobacteria bacterium | reverse complement strand
AGACCGAGAATCCTTCGGTGTTCACGCGCTTCGCCGAATCGCAGATCGGCCACGCGCAGCCGATGCTACGACCGCGCGAGTCGACGATGTTCGACTACGAGGGCGAGATTGCGCTCATCATCGGGCGTGCCGGACGGCGCATCGCCGAGGCCGATGCGTGGAACCACATCGCCGGTTACAGTTGCTACAACGACGGCTCGGTGCGCGACTGGCAGCGTCATACCACGCAGTGGATCCCGGGCAAGAATTTCGTCGCCACCGGCGGCTTCGGCCCGTGGATGGTGAGCGCAGACGAGATCGCCCCGGGAACGGAACTCGAACTCACCACCCGTCTGAACGGACAGGTGATGCAGCATGCGACGACCGAAATGCTCATCTTTCCGATACCGCGCCTGATCGCCTACTGCTCGACCTTCGCACCGCTGGTGCCGGGCGATGTGATCGTCACCGGCACGCCGGGCGGCGTCGGCATGCGGCGCGAGCCGCCGGTGTGGATGAAGGACGGCGACACGGTGGAAATCGAGGTGAGCCGCGTCGGCGTGCTGCGTAATACAATCGCCCCGGACTGAAGCGCAGGGGCGAAACGCGACATGCGCCATCCGCGGGCGATTCTCTGACTGGAGCGAGCCGACATGGAATCCGAACTATCGCTGCGGCGCGATGTGGCCCTGGCCAACCGCATCCTCGAACGCTTCGGCCTGGCAAGCGCCTTCGGCCACGCGAGTGCCCGGATTCCCGGCACCGACCGTTTCATCATGCCGACGCGCCGCAGCCCGGGCCTTGCCGATGAGGACGATCTGCTGGTGCTCGATACGGGCGGCAAGGTGCTCTCCGGCACCGGACAGCCGAACAGCGAATTCTGGATCCACGCCCGCATCTATGCGGCGCGCCCCGACGTCGGGGGCGTGGTGCATGCGCATCCGCCGGCGAGTATCGCGCTCACGCAAATCGGCGAGCCGCATCGCATCGTGCACAACAGCGCCGGGCCGTTCATCGACGGCGTGCCGGTCTACGAGCGTATCGGTCTGATCCGCAGCCGCGAGCTGGGCGACGAGCTGGCGGGGAAGCTGAGTACGCGGCTCGCGGTGATGATGCGCGGCCACGGCTTCACGACCGCGCACCGTGACCTGCGCAGCGCGACGGTGGCGGCCTGCTATCTCGAGGAAAGCGCCGATCTCCAGATCCGCATGCTTGCCGCGGCGGGCGGCGACGCGGCGCGCATTCGCGCCTACACGACCGAGGAAGCCGAGCGGGTGCGCGATCAGATGGGACCGAACGTGGTCGCACGCGCCTGGGAGTACTACAGCGCGGCCGCGGAGGCGCGGCCGCGCGAAGCGCGCTGACCGGGCGCGCCGGTTACAGCGCCCCGAGGGCAAGACCCGCGGCAAAGATCGCACCGAGATCCTCGCAGTTCGCGCGCACATCGGGGGTCAGTTCCCCGAGGCCGACTACGCCGGCGTGCGCCTTCCTGAGACGCAGACCGGCGACGACGCGCTCGATCGAGGTCATCGCACCGCGTCCGTCCTGTCCCGCTGCGACGAAGGTCGCGTAGGGGCGGCCCTCGACGCGGCCTTCGCAAGGATAGAACACCCGCTCGAGAAAGTCCTTCATCATCCCCGACATGTAGCCGAAATTCTCGGGTGTGCCGAGGATCAGCGCGTCGGATTCGAGCAGGTCCTGCGCGCCGGCCTCGTGGCAGCGCTTGACGATTACGCGCAATTCATCCTCGGCGCCGGCCTCGACGAGCGCGCGGCGGGCACCGCGCGCGACCGCATCGGCCATCTCCGCGGTCTTGCTGCGATGCGTGTGAAATACGATCAGCAGGGTTTTCATGACGCGCAGCGTGCCGCCGGGTCCTGGCGGTAGAAGAGGCGCAACTGGTCATACACGTCCGGATAGCGGCGCCTGGTTTCGCCCGGCAACTCGAAGAAGACTTCGCTCAGCACGGCAAAGAATTCGGAGGGATTCTCGGCGGCGTAGGGGTCGAGCCAGGTGCTCTTGCCTCGATCGAGCGCGTCGCAAAGACCGTCGTATGCCTGCAAGAACGCGGCGTGCCAGGCTTGGGGGTTCATCCCGGGATGCAAAGGAGGCTGGCCGTTCGCCTCGCCGTTCATCATGTCGATCTTGTGCGCGAATTCGTGAATCACGACGTTCATTTCCGGATCGTGCGCGGCGGCGTCCCACGAGAGCACGAGCGGACCACCCGGCATCGCCTCGCCCGCCAGTTCGTCGTCCCACTCGTGCACTACTCCGCCCTCGTCCATTTCGCTCCGGCGCACGCGGAAGTCGCCCGGATAGACGACGATGCCGTGCCAGCCGTCGTACCAGTCGAGTCCCAGATTGAGGATCAGAAGACAGGCCTGCGCGGCGATCGACAGACGCATCTCGTCGCTCACCGCGAGTCCGTGCGCGCCGACGAACTCCTTTTCCGACAGGAAGAGGAGCATCAACTCGCGCAGGCTGCGCAATTCGTCCCGGTCGAGCTCGCCGAGAAACGGAAGGCCGACGACGAGGCGACGCCACAAGGTTTCGTCGATTCGATGCTTCCTGAGCACGCGCCTGCGGCGCCAGTCCTTGATCCAACCCATTTCGACAATTCTCCGGCGCGAGGCCTGCGCGGGCGGGTCATTATGCCTGCGTGCGCGGTGGGTCGCATTGCCCCTTGATTTCGGTCCATACTTGGCCAAAGCTTCTTCCTGCGGGAACACCCGCTAGGCGCTTCGGGGATTTCGATAGATGGTCTCGGTCGTTCAATTGCATCCGGCAAGCGGTGCCGCGGCGCTCGATCCGGTCGCCGAGGGTCTCGCGCGCGAGGATCGGGCACTCGTTGTGCGGGCGCTCGCGTACGCCGAACCGCTGTATGCCGGACAGACGCTATCGAGCGGCGAGCCGGTGTGGCCGCATGCGCTCGGACTTGCCACGGGACTCGCCGCGGTCGGGCTCGATGCGGCCGGACGCGCAGCAGGAGTGCTGTTCGCCGCGCCCACGCAGCTCGGCGGCATCGAGGATTTGCGCGAGCGTTTTGGCGAAGAGGTTGCCGCGCTCGCCGGCGGCGTGGAGCGGCTGTACCGATTGCGTCTCGCGACGCGTCCCGGGCAGTGGGGCGAGGCGGCAGGCGCGCGTGACAGCGGGCAGAGCGAGGTGCTGCGCAAGATGGTGCTCGGCATGGTCGAGGATATCCGTGTGGTGCTGATCCGGCTTGCCAGCCGAACGCAGACGCTACGCTGGTTCGCGAAGAACCCCGCGGCCGAGCGCCGCGCGTACGCGCAGGAGACGCTCGACCTGTACGCACCGCTCGCCAACCGGCTCGGCGTGTGGCAATTGAAATGGGAGCTCGAAGATCTGTCGTTTCGTTTTCTCGAACCCGAGACGTACAAGAAGATCGCGCAGATGCTCGACGAAAAACGCGCCGAGCGCGAGCGCTACATCGGACAGGCAGTGGGCGCGCTGTCGCGCGAGCTCGCGGCCGCCGGCGTGAAGGCCGAGATCACCGGCCGGCCCAAACATATCTATTCGATCTGGACCAAGATGCGCGTCAAGGGCCTCGATTTCTCCGAGCTGTACGACGTGCGCGCGCTGCGCGTGATCGTGCACGCGGAGCAGGACTGCTATACGGCGCTCGGCGTGGCGCACAATCTGTGGCAGCCGATTCCGCAGGAATTCGACGACTACATCGCGCGCCCCAAGGGCAACAGGTATCAGTCGCTGCACACCGCGGTGATCGGGCCTGAGGACAAGACTCTCGAGGTACAGATCCGCACCGAGGAGATGCATCGTCACGCCGAACTCGGCATCGCCGCGCACTGGCGCTACAAGGAAGCCGGCAAGTCGGCGAGTGCGCAAGGGGCCTTCGACGAGCGCATCGCCCTGCTGAGGGAATTGCTGGCCTGGCGCGACGAGGTGGCCGGCAGCGCGATGTGGGCGGAGCAAAAGCGCGTCGCGGCGCTCGACGACACGGTCTACGTGCTGACGCCGCAGGGGAGGGTCGTCGATCTGCCGGCCGGCGCGACGGCGATTGATTTCGCCTATGCGCTGCACACCGATCTCGGCCACCGCTGCCGCGGCGCGAGGATCGACGGGCAGATGTTGCCGCTCGATACCGCGCTGAAAAGCGGGCAGCGCGTCGAGATTGTCGCCGCCAAGACGGGCGGACCGTCGCGCGACTGGCTTTCGGTCGAGCGCGGCTTCGTCAGGAGCCATCGCGCGCGGCAGAAGATCCGCCAGTGGTTCAACACCCAGGCGCTCGCCGAGACGCTCGCGGCAGGGCGTGCGATCGTCGAAAAGGAAGCGAAGCGCGAGGGTGCGTCGCAGGCAAATCTGGAACTGCTTGCGGGCAGGCTAGGTTTCGCGAAGGCCGAGGAATTGTTTGCCGCGGTGGCGCGCGACGAACTGAACCTGCGCCAGTTGCAGGCGGCGCTGCGCGAGAGCGTGGGAGCGCAGCCTGAGGCGCTGCCGGCGGCGCCTCCCGCCGCGGCGCGTCGCAAGGCGACGTCCGCGGCGGCGGGCGACGTGCTGGTGGTCGGCATGGACCGGCTGCTGACGCAGCTCGCGCGCTGCTGCAAGCCGGTTCCCCCCGATCCGATTCGCGGCTTCGTCACGCGCGGACGCGGCGTGTCGCTGCATCGCGAGGACTGCGCGAGTCTGAGGCGACTCGGCGAGCACGAGCCCGAGCGCCTGATCGAGGCGACCTGGGGCGCCGCCGCTGGCGGCAGCTATCCGGTCGATGTGCGGGTGACGGCGAGCGACCGGCAGGGGCTGCTGCGCGACATCGGCGATGCGCTCGCCCGCGAGCGCATCAATGTGACCGCGGTGCGCACGCAGACGCGCGACGAGCTGGCCTTCATGCGTTTCAGCTTCAACGTGACCGATGCCGGGCAATTGCGGCGCGCGCTGGTGGTCATGAAGGAAGTGGCGGGCGTGATCCGCGCCGGGCGCGCCTGACGGTCGGCGAAACCGCGGTTGCGCGCGCTTACATGGAATAGAATCCCGCGCTCGCGTGCCGACGCGGGTTTCAGGTCAGGGAGAGAACGCTTGCATGAGTTGCTGAATCATCCGGCGGTGCAGGGAGGCGTGGCGCCCTTCATCGTCGGCCTTGCCGTGGCGCTGATCGGTTTCAGGCTGCGTCTCGCCGGGCTGGCTGCCGTGGCTGGATTGCTGACGGCCGTTTTCCTGATCGGCAACTTCTCGCTCGATAGCCTGACGACGATGCGCAAGGTGGTGGTGCTCGCGGTGCTTGCCTCGTTCACCGGCCTGATGGGTGATTTCGCATTCAAACCCCGGCGCGGTGCGGAATACGTTCTTGGCGCGATCTTCGGACTCGCGTCGCTCTGGGTATTCTGGGGGCCGCTCGCGCAAAAGCCGCTCTTGGCGGCGCTGCTCGCGGGCGTGGCGGTATTCGCGCTGGTATTCGCGCAGGTCGCGTTCACCGTCGCGCATCAGTCGGATGCGATTCGCACCGGCGTTTCGGGACTCGGGCTCGGCCTGGGGGTCGGCGTCGCCGCGGTGCTCGGTGCTTCGGGGCTGATCGGCCAGTACGGCATGTCGATCGGCGCGGCTTCGGGCGGGTTTCTCCTTACCGCGGTGATATTCGGCCGCGGGGTCGGCGCGGGGGCGACGCTGGCACTGGGCGTTTCGGTGGTCACGGCGCTGCTGGGCGCCGCAGCCGTGCTGCTCGCAAACCTGCCCTGGTATTCCGCGGCCTTGCTGGCGCTCGTGCCGCTGGCGGTGCGCCTGCCGATCGCCGGTCGCTCGCATCCGGCGCTGCAAGCGGTGCTGGCATCGATCTACGCGCTCACCATCGCGGGCGTGTCGTGCGGGCTCGCATGGACGGCGAGCCGCGCGGCAGGCTGAGGCGGTCCACAACACGCTTCGCCGTCGACTGCTACAACTTCTCGACCGCGTGGAGTCGCATCGACAAGTCGATGCGGGAGCTTTGCGATCGATTGCGCGGCGAAGCAAGCGGCCCTCGACATCACGATCGAGGCGGCCTCGCCCAGCGCCGGCGACAACGTGCAAGGCCGCTGCCCGCGCACGAGCGACGAGGTCAGGCTGCCCATCGGATGCGAGGCCTACAAGCGCCCTTCCTATTTCAGCAACACCAGCAGCCAGACCGCTCCGGCGAGCAGTAACGCGAGCAGCACCGCCGCACTGCCCAGATCCTTGGCGCGCTTGGAGAGCGCATGGTGCTCGAGTGAGACGCGGTCGACCACCGCCTCGACCGCGGAATTGAGCAGTTCGACGACCAGCACCAGGA
>JAOUFA010000223.1 GCA_029858545.1 Betaproteobacteria bacterium | reverse complement strand
GATCGTGGCGGAGAGCGTTCCCGCCGGGTACACTAGCGGCCCCAAGAATGGTTCTTCACCAGGAGGAGTCCCTATGAAATCCCTGCGTATCGCCGCGGCCTGCGTCCTTGGCCTGGGTATTGCCACCGGCGCACTCGCGCAAGCTTATCCAAGCAAGCCGGTGCATGTCCTCATCACCTTCACCCCCGGAAGTTCGACCGACATCGTCGGGCGCATCGTGATGCAGAAGGTCTCCGAGTACTGGGGCCAGCCGGTCATCCCCGAGAACCGGCCAGGCGCGGGCGGCTCGATCGGTTCAGCGGCGGTCGCCAGATCCACCCCGGACGGCTACACGCTGCTGATCAATTCCTCGGCGCACGCGGTCAACCCGTCCATCTACGCCAAGCTGCCGTACGACACGGAGAAGGACTTCATCGACATCGCACCGCTTTCCGTGCAGCCCAATGTGCTGGTGGTCAGCGCCACGTCGCCGTACAAGACCGTCATGGACCTCGTCAACGCCGCCAAGGCGAAGCCCGGGGCGATAAATTTCGGTCACGCCGGAATCGGCAGCGGCACGCACCTCAACACCGAGCGGTTTCTCGCCGCAGCAAACATCAAGGTGACGCAGATCCCCTTCAAGGGCACGCCGGAGGTAATCACCAACATCATGAGCGGCGCGGTGGACTGTTACTGGGCGCCGATCTCCGCCGCGCTGTCGCAGGTGAAAGCCGGCAAGGTGCGTGCGCTCGCGGTGAGCACCGCGAAGCGCAACAGCAAACTTCCCGACGTACCGACGACCGGCGAAGCGGGCGTACAGGGTGCCGATTCGCCGCTCTGGTTCGGCGTCTGGGCCCCCGCCGGAACGCCCGCCGACGTGGTCACCAAGATTTCGACCGATGTGCGCAAAGCGCTCGCCGACAAGGGTGTGCAGGAGAAGCTGGCCAACCTCGGCAACGATTCGCTCGACATGTCGCCGAGCGAATTCTCCAAGTTCGTGCGCGACGAAATGGCCACCTACCATCGCGTCATCACCGGAGCGGGAATCAAGCCTCAGTAAGCGCTTCCGTCAGAACGACGGGGTAAGGCCCTGCTGCGGGGAGCGCGGGGGGAAGCATCCCCTCTCGTGTCGCCGCGTCGCCTGCGCGAAACCGCCGCACAAGAAGCGCGCGCAGTCACGGCGATTTCAGGGGAGTTGGACAACGCCGCGCCGCGCGCCGGCCGACCTCGGCCGGCGCGCTATCGTGGCAGGCCCGACCATCGGGTTCAGAACCCATAGAGCCGGGCAGGATTGTCGACCAGGATCTTGCGCTGCGTTGCCACATCCGGGGCAATAAGCGGAATCAGATCCACCAGATCGCCATCGTTCGGCATATGCGCGCCAACGTTCGGATGCGGCCAGTCGGTTCCCCACAATATTCGATCCGGCGCAGCGGCGATCAACGCGCGCGCAAAGGGCAGCGCGTCGTCGAACGGCGGCCCGAGCGAAGAAACCCTTTCCGGACCGCAGACCTTGACCCAGGTATTCTCGTTCTTCATGAAGTCGAGCAGGATGCGAAAGGGCTTCTGATCCAGACCTCCTGCCGCTTTCACGCGCCCCATGTGATCGATCACGATCGGCAGCGGCAGGGACCTGAACATCTCCTCGAATTCAACCAGGTCCACGGCATCGAGATGCAGAATCAGGTGCCAGCCGAGTGCCTTGGCGCGTTCGACGGTACGCCGAAAGAAACCCATCTCCGGCCGTCCACCCAGGTGACGAACGAAGTTGAACCGCACGCCACGGATACCGCCTTCATGCAGACGCTCGAAATCGCGCTCGGTATAGGTCTCGTCGACGATCGCAGTGCCGCGGAACCGCCCGCCGGAGCGGGCAATCGCATCGAGCGTCACGCGCATGTCGGCGCCGTGGCAGCTCGCGTGCACGATCACCGCGCGCGCAAGACCCAGCCGCTCGTGCAGCGCGCACAGCGCCTCGAACGGCGCGTCGGGTGCGTGATAGGAGGCTTCGGGATCGAAGGGGAACTTCGCCGACGGCCCGAATATGTGGCAATGTGCATCGCAGGCAAGCGGCGGCGGCGCATAGCGCGGTTTGCGGGGAAGCGGGTCGGGCGGAGCGGTGAGCTTTGGCATGCGGATTCGTATTCCCTGCGCGGGTTGCACCGGTCCCGGCGCGCCACGGCGAGCGCAGACTCTACCACTGCGGACCGTCCCGCCGGCTACCGCGCGCCGCGCACGTGGCGCCGTTTCGCATTCTGCCCGGACAGTTTCGCCCGCCCGGCGGTTGGAACGGCGCACTGACCGTACCGCTGCAGGTCGCGCCCGATCCCTGTATCCTCACGACAGCAAAGCGCATGCCCAAGCGCTTGATACTTGGGCGCGGAAAGATCACTCACTTGCATTGTAAGAAAAGGAGACCAACCATGGGTAACCGCGACAAACAACGCAGGGAACCGAAGAAGCCCAAGCAGCCGAAGAAACCCGCTCCGAGTCCGAGCGCAGCGCCGCTGGCTTCCTGATCCGCATCGCCTGCGCGCGATGCCCGGGACCGGGTGCTGACGCCGTGGTCAGATTCATTCCTGGCCGTCAGCGAGGAAGTTACAGGGCAGCGAAGATCTCCCTGTGGAGATGCGCCGCCTGTCGTCCCCAATCCCAGTTTGCCATGCTGCGTGCGCTCGCCTCGCCCGAGGCCCGTGCGGCCTCACGGTTGGCGTAGGTCCACTCGAGCGCCATGACGATCTCCTCGACGCTCGACTCCCCCCAACCTTCGACGCCCTCCTCGCGCGTCACGGGGACCACGTTCACCTGTTCCTCCAGCGCATAGCTATCGGTGGCGCCGATCAGGTCGAGATGCCCGGTATTGTTCGACAGGATCGCGAACACGCCGCTCGCGAGGCATTCCATCGCCACGAGGTTGGTGCCCCCCTCGGCGCGGTTCGGAAAGAGCGCCACATCCAGTTCTCGATAGACCTCGGCCATGCGCGCGTTGGGCAGGGGCGGGAGGGCGATGAACGACCCCTCCGGCAAACCGTTCTCCGCGAGCCACGGCGCGAGGCGCAACTGGCCGCTTTCGTCGTAGCCGGGCACCCCCCGCACATAAGGCGAGCGCGCGAGCGAGCCGACCGACGCAGGCCAAAAGTTGTGCCAGGCGGCGACCAGCAGCGCGTCGGGATGCTGCGCGTGAAACTCGCGAAATGCCGCGATCACCAGGTCCTGTCCCTTGCGGTACTCGAGTTTACCGCCTGAAAAGACGACGAATCGCCCGGGGAAGGCATCGGTCTTCGGCCTGGGAAAGAACACCGAGGTGTCGATGCCCTGCAGGCATACCGAGACGTTCGACAGGCCCCGCGCGCGCAGCACCTCGGCATTCCAGCTCGATCCGGCGAGAATGCGCCGAAAGCGACTGCGTCCCTGAGCAAGCGAGGCCGGCGAAAAGCGCGTGTCCTCGAAGAAGACCATGCCGAAATCCGGCGCGCCGCGAATTTGCTGCAGCTCGGCACTGCCGATCAGGTCGTTCCCCAGTCCGTGCAGAACAGGATAGCGAACCTCAAATGGCTCGCCCTGAGGGTGCCGCGCCAGCGCGGCGCCAAGCTCGTACCACGCCTCCAACGCGGGTCTCAGCTCCGCGGCGACCGGCACCTCCGCGTCACCAAGTTCCGGGGCCACCAGCGGAACCGGCAACGCAAGCCCGCGTGCCAGGAACTGCCTGGCGAGATTGATGCCGAACACCCCCCAGCCTGTGTACGGAAACAACTGCCAGCCGATTCCCAGCCGCGTACGGTCGATTTCGTGCATGGCGCTCGTGGACTCCTCTTACGGGGTGATGCGACAGGAACGATACCCGATGGCGGGAGCTCGGACACGCCCAACGAAGCGATTGGGCCGCCCTGCGGTCACGCGTCGGCCCGACTGCGCGGGTGAATCTCTTTCCGGCAAAAGAACACCCAGTAGGTGTCGGAACCGGAAACGAGGGTCAAATTGATGTCCACCGCATCGACCACCGAAAAGCCACTGCGTGCCAGAAGTTCCAGCCACGCGCCGCGCCCCAGCACACTATAGTGGTTCTTGTTGCGTTCGTGATGGGCAGAGGTTTCCGGAGCGGGGACTTCCATGTAAAAGACCCCGCCTGGCTTCAGCACGCGGCTCATCTCGCTCAAAGTATAGAAAGGAAATACGCTGTGCTCCAGGACGTGGCGCGCCCAGACCAGATCGAAGCTCTGTCGGGGAAAATCGAGGAACGACTGATCCATCGCCTCGACTACGAAACCTCGCGTCCGCGCGGCCGCCAGGTCGGCCTCGCCGAGGGTAACGCCGATCGCATCCAGTCGGCGTCCGTAGAACAGATCCAGCGCAACGCCCGACCCGCATCCCACGTCCAATACGCGGGCACCCTCAGGCAGGGCAAACAGCCCCATCAAGCGCTCGAACATTTCGCGCGAGATCCCGCTGTGAAAATCCGTATCCGGCTCCGGATAGATATCGGCGCCGATCTCGTCCAGGAATCGGTCCAGGCGTTGGTAGTCTCGGGGCATCGGCGCAACCTATAGAAATGAACGGGAACTGGCGGACTCCAAGCTCGTTTCGAACTGCTGCCCAGCGCATCGACACCCATTGCCGCGGCATCATGCGCAATTTCTGCGGGGCGATCGCTCCGCCTCGCGCGCTGCGTGCCCTGCGCGATCCCTGCCGGCGTGCGCATCCGTCCCTGACGTTGTGCGGTAGGTACTTAGCAGGTCGCCGCCCCTTCTCGCCTTGTCAGGCTGCCAAGGATACGGATTAAAATACGTGATTTACGCCTGCCAAGATAGTGTATCCGCGATCTGTCGCGGGCACCCGCCTCCCCAATTGAGCCACCCCAGAGAGAATTCCTTGCCATGAGCCTTCCCGCCAAGCCGCTCCCCCAACGAGCCCCCACGCAGATCCTCAATTTCGTCGGCGGCGAGTTCATCGCCGCGAAATCGGGCAAGACCTACGAGAACCGCTCGCCGATCGACGGGCGCCTGATCGGCCATGTGTCGGAGGCGGGCGAGGCCGAGGTCGATGCGGCGGTACGCGCGGCCCGCGCGGCGCTCGAGGGGTCTTGGGCGAGCATGGAACTCGCCAAGCGCTGCGAGTTGCTCTATGCCATTGCCGACGAAATCAACCGCCGCTTCGACGATTTTCTGGAGGCCGAGGTTGCCGATACCGGCAAACCCGTAAGTCTCGCCAGCCATATCGACATCCCGCGCGGCGCAGCCAACTTCAAGGTGTTCGCCGACACCATCAAGAGCGCCTCGACCGAGAGTTTCCAGATGGCGACCCCCGACGGCCGGGGCGCGCTCAACTATGCGATCCGTGTTCCCAAAGGCGTGATCGCCGTAGTCTGTCCGTGGAACCTGCCGCTATTGCTGATGACCTGGAAGGTCGGACCGGCACTTGCCTGCGGCAACACGGTGGTGGTGAAACCCTCCGAGGAAACCCCTTCGACGGCGACGCTGCTTGGCGAAGTGATGAACAAGGTGGGCATTCCCAAGGGGGTGTACAACGTTGTGCACGGTTTCGGGCCCGGTTCAGCGGGCGAGTACCTCACGCGGCACCCGGGCGTCAACGCCATCACCTTCACTGGCGAGACGCGCACCGGCGAAGCCATCATGAAAGCCGCGGCCGATGGTGTACGCCCGGTGTCGTTCGAACTGGGCGGCAAGAACGCCGGCATCGTGTTCGCTGATTGCGACTTCGAGGCCGCCATCGAGGGCATTGGCCGCGCAGTGTTCGCCAACTGCGGCCAGGTCTGCCTCGGCACCGAGCGCGTCTATGTCGAGCGCCCGATTTTCGACAAGTTCGTCCAGGCGCTGAAAGCGAAAGCCGAATCGATGAAACCCGGCCGCCCTGATGACAAGGCAACCGGAATCGGCCCCCTCATCAGCAAGGAGCACCAGAACAAGGTACTCTCGTATTATAAGAAAGCCGCCGCGGAAGGCGCCAAGGTCGTCACTGGCGGCGGCGTTCCCAAGATGGAAGGCGAACTGGCGAACGGTTGCTGGATCGAGCCGACGTTGTGGACCGGCTTGCCCGAAACCTCGGCGATCGTGAAGGAGGAAATTTTCGGGCCCTGCGCCCACCTGCAGCCCTTCGATACCGAGGAAGAAGCCGTGAGACTCGCCAACGACACGCGCTACGGCCTTGCCACGACCATCTGGACGACCAACCTCGCGCGCGCGCATCGCGTGTCGGCCAAAATCGACGTCGGCATCGTCTGGGTGAACTCCTGGTTCCTGCGCGACCTGCGCACGCCTT
>JAOUFA010000222.1 GCA_029858545.1 Betaproteobacteria bacterium | reverse complement strand
TCGTCATCAAGAACCCGAACGCCACCACGACCTGCGGTTGCGGATCGTCTTTCTCCGCGTGAGCGGAAGTTTGGTATAGGGTCGGGGGCTGCGTGCCCCCTCTTTGTTTGCGCAACCGGTCTTCGCAGCCTGGATTGCCGCTACGCCGGATACACGGCGCCCAGGATCCGCGGTCCTCTTGAGCCGGTGACTGCACTCAGGTCGATGGCCTTGCCTTCGATTGTGCACTTTGCGAACCATGCGAATGCCGCCGCTTCCACGAACTGTGGGTCTAGCCCGCGATGATCGCTGGTCTCGACGGTTGCCGGCGCCAGCAACTCGGCGGTGCGCTTCAGCAGCGGCGCATTGTGTGCGCCGCCCCCGCATACGATGAGCCGGTCTATTCGGCCGCAGTGGCGTACGCAGGAATCGGCGATCGCCCTCGCGGTCAGTTCCAGCAGTGTTGCTTGTACAGCCTGCGGGTCATAACCCGGTGTGAGTCGTGCATCGAGCCAGGTCGCGTTGAACAGATCCCGTCCCGTGCTCTTGGGTGGGTTGGCGTGAAAGTACGGTTCATCGAGCAGGCGCTTGAGAAGGTCGGGGATCGGGCGCCCTCCCTTAGCCCATTGTCCGCCATCGTCGAACGGCTTGCCGAGATGGCGCAGGGTCCAGAGGTCCAGCAGGCAATTGCCTGGTCCGCAGTCGAATCCTGAAACGCCTCCGCGGCGCGGCAGCGACGTCAGATTCGCGATACCGCCAAGATTGAGCACCGCGCGATCTTCGTCGCGGTACGCAAATACCTCGGCGTGAAACGCAGGAACCAGCGGCGCTCCCTGCCCGCCCGCAGCCACATCGCGGCTGCGCAAATCCGCTACCACGCGAATTCCGCAAAGTTCCGCGAGCAGCGCCGGATTGCCGATTTGTATGGTGTACCCAAGATCCGGTCGATGACGAATCGTCTGACCATGGCAGCCGACCGCCATGACCGCGCTCGCGCCAAGGCCAGCGTGCCGCAAGACCTCGAGAACCGCTGTCGCATAGCGCCGCGCGAGTTCGTTACCGAGCCGCGCTACCCGGTCTACCTCGTTGGATCCAGGGACGTTCAGCGCCAGCAATGATTCGCGCAATGACCTATCGAAGGGGTGGTGCACCGCGCCAAGCACCTGCAGCGGATGCGCGCCCAAATCAACCAGAACCGCGTCGACCCCGTCCAGGCTGGTCCCGGACATCAGGCCGACATACAGGTTACGCTCGTGCATCGTCGCCGAGCGATTTGTTTGCAAGGCTCATTCCAGCAAGGCCAGGTTGCTCCCGGCAAGCAAATCAAGTTGGGCAAGAATCGGCCCGGCATGACGCCGAAAAAACTCGACCTCCTGCGCCGGTAAAGGATTCGCCGCCGGTAGTGTTATCGAAAGAGGGTTACGCGCCTGACCGCCGACGCGAAATTCGTAATGCAGGTGAGGCCCTGTTGCCCAGCCGCTCTGGCCGACCTTGCCGATGACCTCCCCTTGTGTTACACGCAGGCCTCGTTGCAACCCCGGCGCGATTCCGCTCAGGTGAGCGTAGACGGTCGAGTAGCGCCCCGCGTGACGCAGGATGACGGCTTTCCCGTAGCCCCCCTTGATGCCGACAAATTCGACGATGCCGTCGCTTGTCGCGCGTACCCGCGTCCCGATGGGTGCACCGTAGTCCACTCCGGTATGGGCGCGCCAGTTGGAAAAGAGCGGATGTCTGCGCAAACCGAAACCCGACGTAATGCGCGAAAATTCGAGTGGTGAGCGCAGGAACGCCTTGCGCAGATTCTTGCCGTCCGGACCATAATATCCCGCGCTCTTCGAGCGCCCGGCGTCGGGCCCGGGATAATAGACGGCGCGCAACCTGCGCCCCTGATTAACGAATTCCGCGGCGATGACGCGGCCTGCGCGCGCCGCTTGCCCATCGCGATAAAGCAGTTCGTAGACGACCGAAAAGTGATCGCCTTTGCGCAGGTCACGATGAAAATCGACATCCCCTCCGAAAATATCGGCGAGTTGCATTGCCACGCTTTCGGGAATGCCTCCGGCGTCCGCCGCTGCGAACAGCGAACTGCGAATCATGCCGGACCGCATCACCGTATAACCACGCAGTACGGCGCGCTGTTCGCTTAGGTTCAGCGCGTCACCTTCCCGAGCCACCGCAATCCGCGTGTCGCGACCCGATGAATACTCCAAGCGCAGAAGTCGTCCGGATCCCGCTACTTCCGCCTCCACGTCGAAACCCGGGCGCAGATGGCGCAATGCCCGCATGCGCAGCACGTGCAGCGCATCGTCTTTGCCGATCCCCAGGCGAGCCATCAAGTCGGCATGCGTGTCCTCCCGGGCATAGCGCTCTACGCTGAAATAGCTCGTCGGAGCGCTCAAAATGCGCTCCGGAAACTGGATTGGCAATTGCTCGATTACCGGGGCGACACCCGCCAAGCGAAACTCCGGTTGCGGCAGGATTGTGGCGAAAGCTGCCACAATGCCTGAAGCCACGAGCAGAGAGAAAGCCGCTAGGCGCAGGTGCTGGACTCGGAACAGTTGCGGCGTTCTTGGGGTCACGATGCAAAGTCGGCTATCATCCTCGCCCCAACTCCGCGAGGCGTCGCGGAATTTTCAGAGGGCAGGAAGTGAGGGCAGTGTAGCAAACTTTCCCGAACCCCCCGGCGGGTCGGGCTACGCGATATCGGGTATTCAAGAATCAAGAAACTGACGCACTACACAGCATGGTTCCAGTAAACGAAGCTCTCCAGTTGATCAAGCGCGGCAGCGACGAACTACTGGTCGAAGAGGAGCTTGCACGCAAGCTTGCCTCGGGCCGCAAGCTGCGCATCAAACTCGGACTCGATCCCACTGCGCCCGACCTGCACCTCGGTCACACCGTGGTGATCAACAAACTGCGCCATTTCCAAGACCTGGGCCACGAGATCCAGTTCCTGATCGGCGACTTCACCGGGATGATCGGGGACCCGACAGGCAAGAACCAGACCCGACCGCCTTTGTCGCGCGAGCAGATCGAGCAAAACGCGAGTACCTATCGCGCGCAGGCATTCAAGATACTCGATCCGGACCGGACGGTGGTGCTGTTCAACTCGGAGTGGTCCGACAAGCTCGGCGCAGAGGGCATGATCCGGCTCGCCTCGCGCTACACGGTGGCACGCATGCTGGAGCGAGACGACTTCGGCAAGCGTTTGCGCACCAACCAACCGATTGCGATCCACGAATTTCTCTATCCGCTGATGCAGGGCTACGATTCGGTGGCGATGAAGACCGACGTGGAGCTGGGCGGAACGGATCAGAAATTCAACCTGCTCGTCGGACGGGAATTGCAAAAGGACTATGGCCAGGAGCCGCAGTGCATTCTGACGATGCCTTTGCTCGAGGGATTGGATGGCGTCAACAAGATGTCCAAATCACTCGGCAACTACGTCGGGATTGCGGAGGCCCCTGGGGAGATCTACGGAAAACTGATGTCGATTTCGGATCTCTTGATGTGGCGTTATATCGAACTGCTTTCCTTCGAGACCGAGACCGCGGTGCGCAAGTGGCGCGATGAAGTCCAGGCGGGCCGCAACCCGCGCGACATCAAGGTGATCTTTGCGAAGGAGATCGTTGCGCGCTTTCATGGCGCCCAGGCCGCCGACACCGCCGAGCGCGAATTCGAGCAGCGCTTCCGTCATGGAGTACTGCCCGACGAAATGCCGGAAGTGACGCTTCTGGCCCCCGAGGGCAGTTTGACGATTGTGCAATTACTCAGGCAGGCGGGGCTCGTCCCAAGCGGTGCCGAGGCGATGCGCATGATCGAGCAGGGCGGCGTGAAACTCGATGGCGCGCGAGTCGAGGATAAGGCGTCAAGGGTGGCGCGTGGGGCAACCGTGATTGCACAGGTCGGCAAGCGCAAGTTCGCGCGCGTCACGCTTTCCTGACTCGCGCCCTGCAAAGGGGGCTCGCACGATCCATGTCCTTTGACTTCGACGCGCCCATCGACCGACACGGCACCTGGAGCCTGCGCTGGGAGCGCCTTGCCGGGCGCGATATCATCCCGCTGTGGGTCGCCGACACCGACTTTCGCGCGCCCGAAGCGGTGATCGATGCCTTGCGCCGGCGGGTCGAACACGGCATCTTTGGGTATACCGTCGCCCCTGGCGAGCTGCGCGAGGCGATCGCCGCCCGCGCGCTTCGGCTCTACGGCTGGCGTATCCAGCCGGAGTGGATTGTCTTCCTGCCCGGCGTGGTGCCTGGATTGCACATGGCAGTGCGCGAGTTGTCGGCTCCGGATGAACATGTTCTCCTCCCGGAGCCGATCTACCAGCATTTCCGGCGGGCCGTAGAACGCGCGCCGCGCGCATATGACGCCGTCGCGCTCGTCCTTCGCGAGGGTCGCTGGCTCCTCGATGAGGAGCAACTGGTCGCGAGACTGCGCAGCAATTCGAGGCTCCTGCTGTTGTGTAATCCACAGAATCCCGGCGCGACGGTGTATACCCGTGTGGAGTTGGAGCGCATCGCGAGTATCGCCGAGCACCATGATCTCGTAATTTGCTCGGACGAAATTCATGCCGACCTGGTGCTCGATCCCGCGGCGAGCCATGTGCCGATCGCAAGTCTTGCGCGCGAGATTTCCAGGCGATGTGTGACGCTGATGTCCCCCAACAAGAGTTTTAATCTTCCCGGCGTCGGTTGCGCGTGGGCGGTGATCGAGGACGATCACCTGCGTCGGCGGTTCTCGACCGAGCTGCATGCAACGGTGCACGACCCTTCCCTGCTCGGCTATGTCGCGGCACTCGCTGCATATCGCGACGGCACGCCCTGGCTCGCAGCACAGATCGATTACCTGCGCGGCAACCGCGACAGGGTGGTGGCAATGGTTGCCGCAACACGCGGTATGACGATGGCGCGTATGCAGGCGACCTATCTTGCCTGGATCGATGTTTCGCGGCTCGCATTGCGCGATCCCGACTCCCATTTTCTGGCTCACGGCGTCGCACTCTCCCCCGGTGCGCAGTTTGGTGCACCCGGATTCGTGCGCCTCAACATCGGCACCCAGCGCAGGATCCTTGAAGAAGCACTGCAACGCATGGCACGCGCCGCAAGTGCGGCCGGCTGAGCCGGTCAGATTGTGCCGGTGTGCTTGCGCAGCGAACGCGCCGCGCCAAGTACGAAGTCGAGCCGTTGATCCTGCAATCCCAGTGCGCGCATGTGCGCAAGCGTATTGTGGAGATATTCGACGCAGGTCCCGCGTTCACCGATGCCCTGTGCCACCAGCGCCGCGATGGCGCGCGGCTCGAGACCCCGGGCGTACTGCGGATGGGAGAGATCGGCCACGAATGCCAGTGCGCGTACGACGCGCGACCGGCTGCCTTCCCGTAGCGCCACCTTGGCAAAACGCGGTGTATAGGAGCGGCCGCCCATTTCACGCCGCCAGAGCGCAGCGAGAACGCCTGGCGCGGCGCGGCGGGAGACGCGAAACGCGATTCCGCGACATGAGCCGCCTCGCTCCAGTCCCAGCACCAGTCCGGGGCGCTCCCGAGTGCCCCGATGGCGCAACGACAAGATGCACAATGACCGACGATAGCCATGGAGTAAACCGGCCGTGCTCTCGAGATAGCGAAAACCGGGCGACCACATGAGCGAGCCGTAGGCGAACACCCACAGGTCGCCGGGCGGCAACGTTGAAAGAATATCCGCGGGACCTCGCGCGTTGCGCAAAAGATTCTTTGTCATGGCGTAATTCGCGGAGAATTATAGGCATCTTCCCGACCGATACCTTGTCCGGGCGTCCGCGTATACTCCCTGGGCAGCCCCATCGCCGAATGAAAACCATGATCCTTGCGTATGCCGCGCTATCCGGTACGCTGCCCGTCTTTTGCGCCACACCGAGGGTATTCACCCGCCGCTTGGCAGGCGCGGAGAACCCGCGGAGCGTGGCGCGAACCCGCATTCACGGCCGACCGGTGGCCGCGCGTATCGAGGGCGAACGGAACCAGTCCAGCCGCATCCAGCCAACGACAGCCGATGTTCCGAGGGTCTCCCGATGACTGCGAGCGCACCATTCGGCGTGCCCGATGAAGCCGTGGTGTGGGAGGCGTTGCGCAAGGTCGACGATCCCGAGGCCGGAGAAAACGTGGTTGATCTCGGTCTCGTCTATCGCGTAGCCTGCGGCCCCGGCAGGGTTAGCATCGAAATGACCATGACCTCGAGCGCCTGCCCGCTCGGCGATGTCATCGCCGAGGCGGTGCAGCGCGAAGTTCGCACCTCGTGCGCCGAGGCGCGGCAAGTGGAGGTGAACT
>JAOUFA010000221.1 GCA_029858545.1 Betaproteobacteria bacterium | reverse complement strand
GATCGCGGCCGCGAATACGCTCCTCGAGCCGAAGCGATCGGCGGCCCAGCTGCTGATCGGGATGAACACCGCGAGCCCGACCAGGTAGGAGGTGAGCGCGAGCTTCAACGCGAGCGGGCTCTCGCCGATGTCGGCGGCGATCGCCGGCAGCGAGGTCGCGATCACCGTCGCATCCATGTTCTCCATGAACAGCGCGCAGGCGACGATGAGCGGAATCAGGGTGGAACGTTGCATGAATTGAAGGGCTTGGCGCGGTGCGCCGCAGACCGGGATAACGATAACGATAACACTTCCGTATAGGGGTGGTCGGGTACCGGTTTGCGCCGATGCCCCGGGAATCAAAGAATTTGTCCGGCCGTGACATTTCCTTGCGCACGACGCCGCGCGCCGCGCGCATCATCGACCGCTAGGAATTCAGGGATCGAAAATTGGGTGCAAACCAGGCGCGGCCCTCTGGCAGCCGCGGTCTTCGCAGTGTGATTCGGCAGGTGACACGCAGGGCTACGGATTTCGCTGCCGCGGCACGCGCGCGGCCGGTCAAGGTACGCGAGGCGATGGCGGTGAGCCATGAGCACGATCGCGATGCCGCGGTCGCGGTGCTCACACGGGTTCCGCTGATCGGCATGCTGGGGATCGTGCTGATGCTCGGCACCGTGGGCGCCTATCTGACCCTCGACAGCGAACGCGAGCAGGTGGACGATGCCCATCAGCGGCTCAGTGCCATCACCGATTTCAAGGCCGGGGCGATCGTGTTGTGGCTGGAAGAGCGCCGCGACGATGCGGCGCGCATCGCCTCCGACCCGGCAATTCTCGCCCAGGCGCGCGATTTCATCGGGCGCCACCGGCACGGCAGACTCTCGCGCCGCGATCTGGAAACGTGGTTGTCGCGTCTCAAGCGCAGCCACGGTTTTCAGACGCTTGCTCTGGCCGATGCCGAAGGTCATCGGCTTGGGCGGGCGCACGGCGAACCCGCGCCCGGCCAGGCCGCATGGCCCCTGGAGTTCGATCTGGCGGCCGCGATCGGCGGCGGCAGGGTCTATGTATTCGGCGGCCACCTCGCCACGCTCGACGGCGAGTTCGGTGCCTTGGTGAACCTCGTCATTCCCTTGCGCGCCGGTGCCTCGTCCGAGGGCGCGCTGATCGCGACGCTCGACCCGAATCGCTTTCTGCAGCCCTCGCTGGCCAAATGGCCGGTCTTCAGCCGCAGCGGTGAAACCTTCCTGGCTGCCGAGGAGGCCGGCGTGATCGTCTACCTCGCGCCGCTGCGACACGCGGCGAGCGCGCGCCGGCCGCGCATCCCGGTATCACGCGATCAGTTGCTCGGCGCGATGGTGGCGCGCGGGGCGATGGGCCTGCTCGAAGGGGTCGACTACCGGAACGTCAAGGTGGTGGGGGCGGGCAGTCGCGTGCCGGGCACCTCCTGGATTCTCGTTTCCAAAGAGGATATCGCCGAGGCCTATCACGAGATCCGCGACCGGGCGCGGATCATTCTCGGTTTCGTCGCGCTGCTCACCGGGGCGCTCATGCTCAGCGTGTGGCTGTGGGGACGCAACCAGAGCCTTCGTCTCGCCGCGGCGCGGCGCGAGATTCAGTTGCGCGAGGAGTCGCTGCGCAACCATTTCGAGTACCTGAGCCGCTTCGCCAACGATATTGTGCTGCTCGTCGACGAGAACGGTCTCATCGTCGAGGCGAACGACCGCGCCATCAAAGCCTATGGCGGCGCGCGCGAGCGTCTCATCGGGCGGCCGATGACCAGCCTGCGCCGGGAAGGCGCGACACCGCGGTTCCGCCCCGACCTCGAGGCCGACGGCGGTCTGGTGTACGAGGTCGATCAGCTACGCGCGGACGGCAGCAAGTTTCCCGCCGAGATCAGCATCCGGTCGATGCGCGTGCAGGAGCGCACCTTCACCCAGGCGATCATCCGCGACATGACCTACCATCGCCTGAGCGAGGCGAAACTACGTCTCGATGCGATGGTGTTCGAGCACGCACGCGAATGCGTGCTGGTGACCGATGCCAATGGCACGATCGTTTCGGTGAACCGCGCCTTCGCTGCGACCACCGGTTATCTTCCCGAAGAGGTTGTCGGCCGCAAACCGCGGGTTCTCTCCTCGGGCCGCCATGACGCGGCGTTCTACCGCGAGATGTGGCGCTCGATCCGCGAGCGCGATTTCTGGGCGGGCGAAATCTGGAACCGGCGCAAGAACGGCGAGATCTACCCCGAGTGGGAGACGATCGCCGCGGTCCGCGACGACGAAGGGCGGGTGTGCAATTACGTGGCGGTGTTCTCGGACATCACCGAGCGCAAGAATGCCGAGACCGCGCTCAGGAACCTGAACGAGACGCTCGAGGCGCGCGTCGCCGAACGCGCCGCGGCGCTCGGCGAAGCGATCGAGCTGAACCGCCAGATTCTCGATGCCGTGACGATCGGCGTCGCCGCGTACCGTGCGAGCGGCGAGTGCGTATTCGCCAACGATGCCCTGGCGAGGGTGGTCGGTGCCGCGTCGGTCGAGCAGGCGATGGCATCCAACTTCCTCACCCGCCCGGGCTGGCAAAAGGCCGGACTGCCGGCGATCGCGCAGCACACGCTCGCGAGCGGCGAGATCTGGCGCGGTGAACTTTTCCTGGAAACCGTCTTCGACCGCGAGTTCTGGGCGCACCTGACCTTTGCGCGCTTCCTGCGCGACGGCGAGCCGCATCTGCTCTCGCTGGTCGAGGACATCAGCGTGCGCAAGCGCACCGAGCAACTGCTGATCGAGGCCAAGGCCGAGGCCGAGCGCGCGAGCAGCGCGAAATCGCAGTTCCTCGCCCGCATGTCGCACGAGCTGCGTACCCCGCTCAACGCGATTCTCGGGTTTTCGCAGGTGCTCGCCCTCGAAGACATGGCCGAGGGACACCGACGGCAGGTTCACGAAATCGAACAGGCGGGCAATCACTTGCTCGAACTGATCAACGATCTGCTCGATCTGTCGCGCATCGAAGCGGGCAAGCTGTCCATTGACATCGTCCCCGTCTCGCTGCACGGCAGCGTGCGTGAGGCGGTGCGTATCGCCGACCCGCATCTGCGCGCGAAGAACGTCACGCTGATCGACCAGGTGGGCGCCGCGAGCGGTTACGCGGTCTTCGCCGATGCAACAAGACTCAGGCAGATCATCGTGAACCTGCTTTCCAACGCCGCCAAATACAATCGTCAGGGAGGCAACGTGGTGGTCGGCTGCGCGGTGCGCGGCAGGCTGTTGCGCCTGTCGGTGAAGGACGACGGACCCGGCATCGCGCCGCAGCATGTCGCCAGGCTGTTCACTCTGTTTGATCGCCTCGGCGCCGACAAGAGCGACGTCGATGGCGAAGGGATCGGGCTCGCACTGTCGAAACAGCTTGCCGAGGCCATGGGCTGCGAGCTCGGCGTCGAGACGATCCCCGGCGAGGGCGCGACGTTCTGGCTCGACATGCCGCGCGCCCGGCTCGCCGCGGAAACGGGCGAGGCGCGTGATTCCGGCAGCCGGCCCGGCGCGTAGTCGAACACATCATCGCTTAGAATCCCGATCCCGAGTGGATCGCGAGCGGCTCGCCGCGCCCACGCCAACCCCCGGTGAGGAACGCATGCGATGGACGCCGACAAACCGCTACGCCTGAATACCCTGCTCGGCGACTACCCCAATACCGCCGCGCTGCGCCGCGGCGAATTGCGCTCGCCGGGTCTCGCGCTCGATTTCGCCGATGTAAAAACGCCGAGCAGCGCCTTCAAGCGCACTGTGCGCGAACTCGAATTCGACGTCTCCGAGCTCGCGCTCGTCACCTTCCTGATGGCGAAGGCCTGGGGCAAGCCGCTGGTGCTGCTGCCCGCGGTGTTGTTCAGCCGTTTTCAGCATCCCTATCTGGTGTACAACGCCGAACGCGGTCGGCTCGCGCCGCGCGATCTCGAGGGGCGGCGCATCGGCATCCGCTCCTACTCGGTGACAACCGTCGCCTGGTTGCGCGCCGTGCTGGCCGACGATTACGGCGTCGACCTGGAGCGCGTGCGTTGGGTGAGCTTCGAGGAACCGCATGTCGCGGAGTTCCGCGACCCGCCCAGTGTGGAGCGGGCGGCCGCCGGCCAGGACGCGGCGACGATGCTGCTCGCCGGGGAAATCGATGCCGCGATCCTCGCGCCGCCGCCCAAGGACGCGCGCCTGCAGCCGGTCATCGCCGACCCCGAGTCGGCGGCGCGCGCGTGGTACCGGCGCACGCAGGCGGTGCAGATCAACCACATGGTGGTGGTGCGGGAGTCGCTGACGCGATCGCATCCGGAGACGGTGCGCGAACTCTGGCGACTTCTGGTCGAGAGCCGCCGGCGGGGGGGATCGACGCTGGAGGACGGTATCGACGCGCGGCCTTACGGGCTCGATGCGATCCGTCGCCCGCTCGAAGTTGCGATCGAGTGCGTGGTCCGCCAGGGCCTCGTCCCACGGCGTCTCGGCGTCGACGAGTTGTTCGACGAGGTGACGCGTTCGTTTGCCGTCTGACGCGCCGGGGGCTGCGACGCCGGTGTTATAGTGCGTCGCTCGGGGCGGGACATGGCGGGTGCAGGCAACGATTGCATGACAGAGCGGGGCGAGCGCGATTCTCTGCGTGTATTCGGCTATGCGCTGCTCGCTTCCATCGTGGCGCACAGCCTGGTCTTGCTCGCGCTGCCGGGCCTGCACGCGGGCGTGGCGAGAATGACGGCACCGACCCCCTTGCTCGCGTGGCTCGCCTACGAGCAGCCGCTAGTGCGTGCCGCACCGTCCGCGCGCGCGCGTCCCGCCGCGCCGCCCCCGCCGCAGGCGGTGGTCGCGCTCCCGCCGTCGCAAGCGATGGTTGCCGCGGCGCCGCCCGCGGAACCCGCGACGGCAGCCGATCGCCCTGCCGAAGCTCGCAGTATCGCGCCCGCGTCGCCGCCGGCGGCCGCCGTGCCCTCCGCGCGCGATGCCGCGCCGTCCCCGCAGCAGGCGGCGCTGCGATCGCCCACCGGGACCGCAACCGCCGCGGCCGCCCCCGCAGGGCCCGATCCGGCGCTGGTCCGGCAGTATCGCGTCGCGGTGATGGGCGCCGCGCAGCGCTACAAGCGCTATCCGCGCATCGCGATGGAAAACGCCTGGCAGGGCCGCGTCGAGGTGACGATGAAAGTGCGGGCCAATGGGAGCCTCGCCGCGCTCGACGTCAAGACGAGCACCGGCCACGCGGCACTCGACCATCAGGCGCTCGACATGATCCGCGAGGCGAACTCGCGAACTCCCATGCCCGAGACGCTGCGTGGCAGCGAATTCGCGATCGATATTCCGGTCGTGTTCAGTCTGCGCGACCCGAGCACCTGATCCTTGAGCCGGGAAGGTGACACGGAGCACCGCGGCGCGAGCGCGCAGCCGGACGCGGCCCTTGCGAAGGGCCTCGCGCAAGTCGGGCAGGCGTTCGCCGCGGGCGGACCGCTGGCACGGCACATCACGGGTTATCGCCACCGCGCGCAGCAGGTCGAGATGGCGGGCGCGATATTCGAATCGATCCACCGCAATCGCGTGCTGGTTGCCGAAGCGGGCACCGGCACGGGCAAGACCTTCGCCTACCTCGTGCCGGCGCTGCTCTCGGGCGGCAAGGTGATTCTGTCGACCGGGACCAAGACGCTCCAGGACCAGCTCTACGGCCGCGACCTGCCCGAGGTGCGCAACGCGCTACGCTCGGGAGCGAGCGCGGCGCTGCTCAAAGGGCGCGCGAACTACGTCTGCCTGTACCGCGTGGCGCGCGCGGCGAGCGAGGCGCGGCTCGCGAGTCGCGCCGAGGCCGAGCAGTTGCGGCGCATCGGGCAGTTCGCACGGCTGAGCGCGACCGGCGATCGCGCCGAACTCGCCGGGGTTCCCGAGGACGCGTCCGTGTGGTCGTACGCCACTTCGACGCGCGACAACTGTCTCGGCCAGGAATGTCCCGACTATCGCGAGTGCTTCGTGATGCGCGCGCGCAAGAATGCGCTTGCCGCCGATATCGTGGTCGTCAACCATCATCTGTTTTTCGCCGATGTGATGCTGCGCGACGAAGGCATCGCCGAGCTGCTTCCGGCGTGCAACACCGTCATCTTCGACGAGGCGCACCAGCTGCCCGATACCGCGCGCATGTTCTTCGGCGAGACGGTGTCGAGCGCGCAGTTGATCGAGCTCGCGCGCGACGTGCGACTCGAGTTGCGTGCCGCGGGCGGCGCTTCGCCGGAGATGGACCAGCTCGCGCTGCGTGTGGACAAGGCGGCGCGCGACCTGCGCCTCGCCGCGGGCGATGAGCCGGCGCGCCGCGCCTGGCGCGAGGTGGTCGCGCAGCGGGTGTTTGCCGAG
>JAOUFA010000220.1 GCA_029858545.1 Betaproteobacteria bacterium | reverse complement strand
AGCCGGAGTTGATCGCCGAGAGCATCGATTTCATCGCGGCGACGGCGACGTCGGAACCCGCCGGGGCATTTTTCGAGACCTTGTCGAGGGTCGAAGCGAGGGTTTCGTTCAATTCGGCGGTGCGCTTTTCGGCGACCTTGGTGATCTCGGCATGGGATTGTGCGGCGACTTCATAGAGGCTCATCGAAAGAGCGATCGATTTTTCGAGTGCGGGCTGGGCGAAGGCGCTTTGCAGCGCGAAGAATTCCTGTGCGTCCTTGGCGCCGGCGAGCGCGCGGGTGTTGGCGACCGATTCGTCGAAGGCGGCCTTCGCCGCGCCGGCGCCCAGACTGGAAAATCTTTCCATCGCCGCGAATTGGGTACTCGCCAGCGACAACATGGTTTCGACATTCGCCTTGACGGCAGCTTGAATCTGCTCGGGGGTGACGTACATGGTGTGGCTCCTATTTCTCACGGTTCAGGGATAATGCGCGTCTGGGACGGGGACTCGCTTCGAATTGGCGATTTGCTGCAATGCAGCAAATCGCATTCTATATGCAGTGAATTGAAAGTCAAGATGTTTCCCGTAGTTCTGGTAGGCAATTGATGTGTCGCAACAAATCTGCCTGGAGTCGTCCCGGGAGCCTGGCGGTCGCCTTGCTCGGGGATAGGAAAGCGTAGATGTGAGCGGTCACTTGCCTCGCCATCTCTGGTGGGTTCTGGCTGGACTGACCGTCGTCTGGGGGTTCAACTGGACTGCGATGAAGGTGGCGCTTGCCGAAATCGCACCGCTCAGCTTTCGCGCTCTGTGCCTGACCGCAGGCGCGGGAGTCCTGTTCGCCTACCTGCGCATCACGCGCCAGCCCACTGCGATAGCGCGCAGTCAATGGCTGCGGCTGACGCTGATCTCGCTCGTCGGTATTACCTCCTGGAACCTGCTGGTGACCTTCGGCGTGCGGCTCGTGCCGTCGGGGCGCGCCGCGATTCTCGCGTACACCATGCCCGTCTGGGCCATTCCCCTTTCGGTGTGGGTCCTCGGCGAGCGTCTCGACGCCCGCAAGCTGGTCGGACTCGCGCTCGGCATGGCGGCAATGGCGATGCTGCTCTGGGACGAGATCGGGCGTTTGTCGGGGGCCCCGCTTGGCGCGGCGCTGTCGCTCGGCGGCGCGCTGGCCTGGGCGCTCAGCACGATCCTGCAGAAGAAGTATCCGGTGAACGCGCCGCTGCCCGCGTTGACTGCCTGGATGATGTTGATCGGCGGAATGCCGATATGCTTTGGCGCACTGATCTTCGACCTGCGCGCGGCGGTCGCGGCGGGCGGCGTGTCGGTCGGATTGTGGCCGGCGCTCGCGACCCTTTACAGCATTGTCCTCACCTTCGGCTGGGGGCATTGGGCGTGGATCAAGCTCGTCACCTCGGTTTCCGTGACGGTGTTCTCGCTCAGCATGCTGGTTGTCCCGCTGGTTGGTGTACTGAGCGGCATGCTGTTCCTCGGTGAGCAGCCGGGCTGGACAGAGTTCGCGGCGCTCCTGCTGGTGCTCGGATCGCTGGTTTCGGTAACCCTCGCCAGGCGGCCGCAACTTAGTTGATCGAGGTCAAGCACGCCAGGGCCTCGCTGCCCGATAAACTGAGTACTCCGACACCACGCCACAGGAATTCACGACATGGATCAATCGGAACGCCGCTTCGAGCACTACGGCTGGCCCTTCTTCGAGCCGCGCCACGCGCTGCTCGCGCGCGAAGCCGAGGCCTGGGCGCGTGCAAACCTCTCGCAGGCGCACGATCACGATGCCGATGCGGTGTGTAAAACGCTGGTGAGGCAACTCGGCGCGGCCGGATTTCTGCGTCATTGCGCGCCGGGAGGCGAGGACTTCGACGTGCGTTCGATCGCGCTGTTGCGCGAAATCTTCGCCTGGCATGCGGGGCTCGCCGACTTCGCCTTCGTGATGCAGGGGCTGGGCAGCGGGTCGATTGCGCTCGCTGGAAGCGAAACCCTGAAAAAGCGCTACCTGCCGCGCGTCGCGCGCGGCGAGGCGCTCGCCGCGTTCGCGCTCTCCGAGGCGGAGGCCGGGTCCGATGTTGCCGCGCTCGCCACCACCGCGCGGCGCGAGGGCAACGTCTATATCCTCGACGGAGCGAAAACCTGGATCTCGAATGGCGGCATCGCCGACTTCTATGTCGTGTTCGCACGCACCGAGGAAGGCAAGGGTACGCGTGGCCTGTCCGCTTTCGTGGTCGACGCCGACACACCGGGTCTCGACGCGAGCCAGCGCGTGGATATCATCGCCCCTCACCCGATGGCGACGATCACCTTCGCCGCATGCCGCGTGCCGGCGGAAAATCTCCTTGGCCTGCCGGGCGAGGGCTTCAAGCTCGCGATGAGGAATCTCGACGTGTTCCGCACCACCGTTGCCGCCGCGGCGCTTGGCTTCGCGCGCCGCGCGCTCGACGAAGCGCTCGCGCGTGCCAAGAGCCGCAAGATGTTCGGACAGACCCTCGCCGACTTCCAGATGACGCAGGCGACGCTCGCCGACATGGCGACCGGCATCGAGGCCGGCGCGCTGCTCACCTACCGTTCGGCGTGGGTGCGCGACGTGAAGAAGCAGCGCGTGACGCGCGAGGCGGCGATGGCCAAGATGCATGCCACCGAGACCGCGCAGGCGGTGATCGATAGCGCGGTGCAGCTTCTCGGCGGGCTCGGCGTCACCGTCGGCCATCCTGTCGAGCGCCTGTATCGCGAGGTGCGCTCGCTGCGTATCTACGAGGGCGCGACCGAGGTGCAGAAACTGATAATCGCGCGCGAGTTGCTCAAGACCTGAAGCGCGTTCCGCTTTCGCTCTACAATTCGCCCGGTGAACGATGGGCTCATACGTTGCGCCTGGGCGAGGAATCCCCTGGCGATCGCCTACCACGACGAGGAGTGGGGCGTGCCGGTGCGCGAGGACCGGACACTGTTCGAATTCCTGATCCTCGAAGGCGCGCAGGCGGGTCTTTCCTGGGATACGATCCTCGCCAAGCGCGCCAATTACCGCCGTGCCTTCGAGCGCTTCGATCCGAAGAGGATCGCGCGCTATGTTGCCGCCGACAAACGCCGCCTGCTGGCCGATGCAGGCATCGTTCGCAACCGTGCGAAGATCGATGCTGCGGTGCTCAATGCGCGCCGCTTTCTTGAGGTCCAGGAAGAATTCGGCAGTTTCGCAGGGTATCTCTGGGGCTTCGTCGGGGACCAACCCTTGCAACGCCGCCGGCGCGGCGCGCCGCCCGCGCGCACGGCGCTGTCCGACAGGCTGTCCGCGGACCTGAAGGCGCGCGGCTTCAAGTTCGTCGGCTCGACGATCATGTATGCCTTCATGCAGGCGGTCGGCATGGTGAACGATCACGCCGTGACCTGCTTTCGCCATCGCCCGCTGTCGCGCCCATGAGATTCACTTGGTTCGTCGCGCTGCTGTGCTATGGCGCGCCCTCCTTTGCCTATGACGCGAACGGGGTCGAATTGGGGGCAACCGAGGCGGCGGTGCGCAAGGTCTTTACCACCGCGCACTGCAAGGAACTGGAATGGAAGTCCGCGGCCGCCGACCGGCGCTGCGACAATTCCCGGATACGCTATGCAGGGGTGTCGGCGCGTATCACCCTCTACCTGAGCGCCGGAGCGTTGCGCGCCTTCGACGTGCGTTTCGATGCCGGGGATCTCCCGCGTGTGGTGGAATTCCTCACCTCACGCCATGGTGCTCCTGCAGAAGACCTGCACGAGACCTATCCCCGGCGTGATCAGACGCTGCGCGAGGTGCATCGGCTGCGTTGGAGGCGCGGCACCGATCGGCTCGAACTCATTTCTCGGCCCGGCAATCGGCGCGCACAGATATTCGTCTCGCGCGGCGACGTCTCGGAAGATCTCTATCGCATCCGTTGACCATGCGGTGCATCTCAGTTCGCTATTCCGGGCATGGCGAAACCGCTTGCTTCGAGATCGCGGATCAACCCCGCTTCCTGATCGTGCGCGAGTTCGGTCAGCGGCGGGCGCACGGTGCGCCAGTGCGGGTCTTTGGCGTAGTGCGCGACGATTGCCTTCAACGCCGGAATCATCGGGACTTTCTGCACGATCTTCCTTGTCGCGGTGATGCCGGCTTGCAGATCGTCGGCGTTCGCCGATTGCCACTCCCGGTACACGCGGTCAATCGGTCCCGGGTTGACGTTGCCGGTGGCGGTGATGCAGCCCTTGCCGCCCGAGCGCATGTTGTCGAGCAGGAACACTTCGCTGCCGGCGAACACGTCGAAGCCGCGCGCGGCGAAGGCGTCGAGCATCGCCTTGGTGTTCGACCAATCGCCCGAGGAATCCTTCACCCCGGCGACGATCCCGGGATATCTTCCGAGCAGCCGATCGATCAGCGCGAGCGAGATGCCGACCTGCGAGACCGGCGGGATGTGATAGAGATAGAGTTGCAGCCGGTTGCTCGCGACGCGCTCGATCACCTCGGCGAAATTGCGGTACAGGCCCTCGTCGGAGACACCTTTGTAATAGAAGGGCGGCAGCATCAGCACCCCTGCGCAGCCCAGTTCGACCGCGCGCCGGGTCAACGCAACCGAATCGGTGATTGCGCAATGTCCGGTGCCCGGCATCAGGCTCTTCGCCGGCACCCCCGCGGCGACAAGCGCCTCGAGGAGTTCGATCTTCTCCGCCACCGACATCGAGTTCGCTTCGCTGTTGGTGCCGAAGATTGCGAGTCCCGAGCAGCCGTGGGCGAGCAACCACTTGCAATGGCGCACGAAGCGCGCGGCGTCGGGCGTGAAGTCCCTCTTGAACGGGGTGACGACCGGCGAGAGTACACCGGAGATGCGTACCGGATGAGCCATGTTTTCGATCTTCCTTTCGCGATCAGGGAGCCGGTGGTGCGAGTCGCTCGCGGGCCATGCGTCGCGAATCTACCCTGTGCGCCGGGCGCGCGCAATCAGGCCGCACGCCGGCCGAGCGTCGCTTCGGGTATCTGCCTTTCTTGCGTCACCGGCAAGGCTTCCCGCGCCAGACCGGTCCGGGCGCGAAACAGCAAGCCAGTCCTCGTCGGACGCGCCGGCGTCTGAGGTAGACTCGCCCTCCATGAACGACATCGCCCGCGCCTGGAATATCGACGAGCTGCGCCGCATGGCGAAGCGCCGCCTGCCGCGCGGAGTGTTTGATTTCTTCGACGGCGGTGCCGAGGACGAGAAGACGCTCGCCGCGAATCGCGCCGCCTTCGACCGGGTGCGTTTCCTGCCGAAGGTTCTGGTCGATGTATCGAAGATCGACACGCGCACCGACCTGTTCGGCGTTCAGGCGAACTGGCCGCTGGCGATCGCGCCCACCGGCGCGATCGGCATCGCGTGGCCGGGCGCGGACGTTGCCAC
This sequence comes from Betaproteobacteria bacterium, assembly GCA_029858545.1. Classification (GTDB taxonomy): domain Bacteria; phylum Pseudomonadota; class Gammaproteobacteria; order Burkholderiales; family SG8-39; genus JAOUFA01. The sequence continues at coordinate 982 of JAOUFA010000220.1, read as the reverse complement.
CGCGCGCGCCGCGGCGGCATTTGGCATTCCCTATACGCTTTCCACGGTGGCGACGACATCGATCGAGCGTCTGGCGCGCGAAGCGCCGGGCCGGCACTGGTTTCAACTCTACATCCTGCGCGATCGCGAGTTCTCCATGAAGCTCGTTGCGCGCGCGCAGGCCGCCGACTACGAGGCGCTGATGGTGACCGTCGATTTGCCTGTCGGTGGCAAGCGCGAGCGCGACTACCGCAACGACTACACCGTGCCGTTTCGGCCGAGTCTGCGCAACCTGAGCGATTTCATCGCGCATCCCGCCTGGGCGCTGCGTCTGCTGACCCGGGGGGTGCCTCAGATGGAGAACCTTGCGGGTATGGCCGCTGGCTCGCTTAGCCCGGGATTGATCGCTTCCACCGTCGGGCGCAATCTCGATGCGTCGTTCGACTGGGACCGGCTGAAGGCGATGCGCGATGTGTGGCCAAGAAAGCTGATCGTCAAGGGCGTGTGCCGGCCCGAGGACGCCGAGCGACTGGCGGCGCTGGGCTGCGATGCGATCGTCGTCTCCAATCACGGCGGTCGACAGCTCGACGGCGCGGTCGGAACGCTCGATGCCTTGTCGGGGGTGGTGCGCGCGGTCGGCGAACGCGCCGCGGTGTTCTTCGATTCAGGCATTCGCCGTGGCGGCGAGGCGGTCAAGGCGCTCGCGCTGGGGGCCAAGGCGATTCTCATTGGCCGTGCGACGCTCTATGGCGTGGCGGCGGCCGGCGAACCGGGCGCGCGGCGCGCGCTCGAAATACTTACCGACGAATTCGTGCGCACGATGCAGCTTTGCGGCGTGACGCGCATCTCCGAAATCCAACCCGAACTGCTCTCATCATGAAAAATCTTCCCAAGCTTCCCATCCTGGTCGTCGGTGGCGGAATCGGCGGCCTCGCCGCCGCGCTGACCCTTGCCCGCAAGGGTCTCAAGGTGCGCCTGTTCGAGCAGGGCGCCGAGTTCAAGG
>JAOUFA010000218.1 GCA_029858545.1 Betaproteobacteria bacterium | reverse complement strand
ACGCAGCCCATGTGGCGGTACTTCACGCCGACGCCCGCTTCCTTCAGCGCACCCTCGGCGCTCAGCACATAGCGATCGGGCACCACTTCGCCCTGCGCGATCGCGGCACCGAGCCCGCGCGCCGCGTTGATCAGCATCTCGCCGTCGGCGGTGCGCGAGAGTCCGCCGCCCGCGACGCGCGCCGCAACGAGCGGCTGCAGGATCAGCGCCATCGCCGTATCGGCCGCATCGATGTCGTGCGTCGCCATGTAGCGCAGCGCGCGCGTCATCCACAGCGCCGCCCAGCAGGCGCGCACCGCAGTGAGAAATTCGGTCTCGTCCTCCAGCCCGATGAAACTCTCGAACTGGCCGGCGAAGCTCGAACCGTAGCGGTCCTCGACCAGCGCCGAAGAGCGCACCACGCAGGCAAGGCCGCTTTCCTCGCGCAGGCTGCGCCAGGCTTCCAGCAGCGGCTCCCGCACCGCTGCGGCGATCGGCTGGTCCATCAGTCCGAGTTTCATTTGCAGCGCATAGCGGCGCGCCTGCGGACTGTCCTCGCTCGCGAACACGCCGCGCGCGGTGGCCTCGAGACCGAGCGCCTTCAACTGCGTGCGATACGCCGCGGCATCGATCGCGTAGCCGCCGGGGGTGGGCAGCCCAGCGTGACCGAGCGCCGCGAGGTTCGCCGCCTTGGGACCGAAGCGCGCGGCGTCGGCGGCTTCGGGGGAGGACAGAGGAACAATGAGGGATTGCGTCATGCTGCTTCGTTACCTTTAGGAGCTTTCATGTCTCTTACCGATCTCGGGATTGTGAACGGTTGCGCTTTGGGCAACCGTTCACAATCCCGAGACACTGAGTGCAACCCATCGCTTAGAGAAATCACCGTGATCGCGAATTCGGATTCCCTCGATGTCTCGCTATTTCGGTCGGATGCAAAAGGCGCAACCGACCGAAATAACCCAGGCGCCGCTTACGCGATCAGGGTCGCGCTCGACATCATGGCAGGAAGAACAGTCAATCATGGATAAATGTTAGCACTTGGAGCGGAAAAAGAAATGGCGTACTCCGCCGTTCGTGATTCGACAGGCTCTCCACGCTCCGCGCGACCTTCGGCCACGCCGGAGCGCTCGTTCGCCGCGGGCGAACTCGATCTGCTCTACGTCTCTCCCGGGCACATGGTACGAGGCGCACGGCGCGCTGAAGCTCGGGGAAGCGAGCCGCGCGGTACTCAAGGGCAAGCAGACGGTGCAGATGCGCCGCGTCATCGCGCGACCCGGGGCAAAGAAGACAGGCCGGCGCGCCGCCCCGGCCGGCGATCTCTCACCCGCCGACGCGGGCCTGCTCGAAGCGCCGAAGGACTGGCGCAGCCGGTGCATTACTGGGTGCCGTCGATCGCGCCCTCGGGCATGGCGTTCTACACCGGCGACCGGTTCCCGAAATGGCGCGGCAATCTGTTCGTCGGCGCGCTACGCGACCAGATGCTGGTGCGCCTCGCCCTCGACGGCGAAAAGGTGCTTGCCGAGGTGCGGCGCTGCCGAAGGGCGTGCTCGGGAGCATCCGCGACGTGCGCGCCGGGCCCGATGGCTACCTGTATCTGCTCACCGACGAGTGGAGCGGCGTGCTCGCGCGGATCGAGCCGGCGCCCTGAGGCGCGCACGGCGGACGCGCGCGCGAACACTCGGTGGAAGCGCAGTCGCGAGGGTCCCCATTGGTCGGGGGAGCACCCCGACGAAGCGCGGCCCCTCGCCGTGACTACTTCTAGCGGTTGCCGCGGATACCGAGTTCCGGCAACAGCTTTCCATAACGCTCGCTCTCGCCACGCACGTAGGCGGCGAAGGCCTCGGGGCTCATCGCAGGAGCGATGTCTACCGCGAGCGCGAGGAATCGATCGCGCACCGCCGGCTCCTGCATCAGCTTCTGAACCTCGCGATTGGCGCGCTCGAGCACCGCGGCGGGCGTGCCCGCGGGCGCATAGAAACCGAAATGCGGGCCGCCGTCGACGCCGCGAATGCCCTGCTCCTCCAGCGTCGGCACATTCGGGAAATCGGCATGCCGCTTCGCGCCAGCGACCGCGACGATGCGCAGCTTGCCGGCCTTCGCCTGGCCTATTCCGACTCCCGGATCGAAGGCGAGGTCAATCACGCCGCCGAGCAGATCGTTGAGCGCCGGGCCCGCTCCCTTGTAGGGAATGTGATTGAGGCTCACCTTCGCCTCGCGGTTGAACACCTCGACGGCGATGTGTGGCGACGTGCCGTTACCGGGCGTGCCATAGTTCAGCTTGCCCGGGTTGGCGCGCGCATGCGCAAGGAACGCGGCGAAATCGTTCGCCGGGATCTTCGGGTTCAGCAGGACGTACAGCGAGACCCGGCCGGTGGCAGCCACCGGAACCAGCGCCTTGAGCGGATCGAGGTCGGCGCGGCGCACGATGTGCGGCGCGATCATCATGCTGCTGCCGGGCGAGTAGGCGAGCGTGTAGCCGTCCGGCTCGGCGCGCGCAACGGCATCAAAGCCTATGTAGCCGTCACCTCCGGCGCGATTCTCGACGACAAAAGGCTGGCCCAACGACTCGGTCATCCGCGCCGCCAGGACGCGCGCCGTCACGTCCGCTACGCCGCCCGGCGCCACGTTCACGATGACGCGTACCGGCCGCGCCGGCCAGCTCTGCGCATGGGCCGCTCCCCCAAGCGCCACGACGGCGAGCAACGCCGCAATGAGTCCGTTCTTCATATCTACTCCTCCAGGTTTGGGTCGTGGCACAAACGTGCCCCACAAGGATCGCACGTCCGCACACGCGCAATCATCTTATCCTATACTCGCCGGGCCGATAACCGCGCGCAACTTCATGCTCATGATCCGCCCCGTCGGCACGCTCGGGATAACCTCCTGACGGGGCGCCAAGGCGCAAACGGCTGGGCTGTGCCCAACTCCCTTCGGACAAGGCCGGCTCCGGTCACTCGGTCCGTGCCGGTCCGACAACGGGACGCAAGGACGGCGAACCGCGCGAATTGCCGTCAAGCGCCGCAGCCGCCCGGCTGCCGTGTCGGTGTCCACGCGGGATCTCGCTTGCGACGCTTCCGCGCTAGAGCAGCGCGCATCCGCAGCCCAGCGCCCACGGTCCGCCGTCGCCGAAGATTACGGGGTGCCGGTGACGCGCCGAGAGCGGCGGCACCGCGGCGCCCGCCGGGCGAGGGCCGCCGACCGGGAGCCAGTCCGGGCTCACCGGCAAGGGCGGCGGTGCGTGCCGCGTGAAGGGACCGCCGCCATAGACGATTCTGCCGCCGACCATTGTGAGCACGGACTCCAGCGACATGATCGATTCGTCGGCGACGCTGAAGTAGTCCGCCGAAAGAATCGCGAGGTCGGCCCACTTGCCGGGCTCGAGCGTACCTTTAAGCCGATCCTCGCCGCTCACCCACGCGCCGCCCTGCGTCCACAGCCGCAGCGCCTCCGCGCGGTCAAGCAGGTTGCCGTCGCCGGCGAGCTTGTGCCCGCCGACCGTGCGCCCGGTGACCAGCCAATAGAGCGAAAGCCACGGATTGTGACTGTTGCCGCGGTTGCCGTCGGTGCCCGCGGCGAGCGGGATGCCCATTTCCCGGATACGCGCGATCGGCGGCGCAGCCAGCGCGGCCTGCGCGCCGAACTTCCCGACGAAGCCCGCCCCGCCGATGTTGATGCGGTTCTGGATCCCGATGCTGCCGCCGAGCTTCGCCAGTCGCTCGAGATTGCGCTCGCTGATCAGTTCGCAATGCTCGAGCCCCCAGCGCAGGCCTGCCACCGGCGCCTCCTTCGCCACCTGCTCGACGACGTTCAACACGCGCTCGCAGGACGAGTCGTACACGGTGTGCAGGCGGAACGGCCAGCCGCCTTGCGCGACGAACGACATCACGCCCGCGAGCTGCTCCTCCATCACCGGGGCGAAGCCGTTGAACTCGTAGCCGAAGTTGGCGATGTCGGCCGCCGCCCACACCAGGTATTCGCCGCCGCCGAGCATGCGCAGCATGCCGTCGCCGTCGCCGTCGCCGGGCTTGACCATCTTTGCCCAGGCCTCGTACTCGGAGAGCTCCCTGCCGCGGTTCTGCCCCATCAGCCAGTAGCCGACGCGCAGGTTCATCTCGCCGCGGCGCGCAAGATCGAGAATGATCTGGTAGTCCTTCGGATAGAACTGCCCCGAGCCGCCGTGATCGATGACGCTGGTCAGGCCCAGGCGATTGCACTCGCGCATGAAGTGGCGCGTCGAGAGCGCCTGCTGCTCGGGCGAGAGGGCCGGGATGCGCAGCACCACGGAAACGAGCCCGGCGAGGGTCGTGCGGCCGGTCACCAGCCCGGTCGGCGCACCACGCGCATCGCGCTCGATCACGCCCCCCATGACGTCGGGTGTGTCCTTGTTCCAGCCGAGCGCGCGAATCGCCGCGCGGTTGAGCCACAGCCGGTCGTACAGATGCATGACCAGCACCGGGACATCGGCGGATACGGCATTGATCTCCTCGAGCGTCGGAAAACGCTTCTCGACGAACTGCTCGGGGGACCAGCCGCCGATCACCTGCACCCAGTTCGGCGCAGGGGTGCGCGCCGCCTGCTCGCGCAGCCTGCGCAAGGCATCGCCGAGCGAAGCGACACCGTCCCAGCGCGTCTCCTGCGCGTAGCCGAGGCCGCCGCGGACGAAGTGCGTGTGCGCGTCGTTCAGCCCGGGTATCACCGTGCGCCCGCCTGCGTCGATCACCTGCGTGGCGGACCCGCGCAACGGCGCGAGTTCCGCCTCGCTGCCGGTCGCCGCGATGCGATCGCCCTTCACCGCAAGCGCGCTGGCGACACTGCCGCGCGAATCCAGGGTGGCGACGCGCGCGTTGACGATCAGGGTATCGGCCGGACCGCGTTCGACGCGCGCCGGGCCGCCGCCCGATGCTGCCGGTCCGGCGCTCGCTGTCAACAGTTTCAGGAACTCGCCGCGCTCCGCCGCCGCGCGCGCGCCGGCGGAAAGACGCTCACCGCCTTGCACCGAACTGCCGCGCGGCCCCCTGAGGATCGTCATCGCGTTTCTCCTTCAAGCAGGATTTCGAGCGCCGCGCGCCAGACCTCGGCACTGACGAGCTGCCGGGCGGCCCCGTCGCGCGCCAGTACCGTGCCCGAGTTGGGATGGCGCGCGTGCTCGGGCACTTGCGGGGAAATGTACGAGGCGCATTGCGCTGAATCATGCGGTCGCGGAGCACGCCGGGTCAAGCGCGCGGCGGACCGCTTCCTTCTCGGCGGCACCTGGGGCATTCGAGCAGATCGGCCTCGTTGGACTTTGCGGATCCACGGGGCTTGGCGCGCCCTTCTTGCAAGGCGGGGTTCAACCCGCTGCACGTCCCGAACAACCACACCTTCGATTTCGGCGGCACGGGCCTGCGCGATACCCTCGCGCGGCTCTACGCCAGCCGGATCTTTCCGGTCGGCGCTCGCGCCGCTCGCTGAGAACGTGCAGATTGCCTCGCGTGGCTGGCGGGAGCGGGCTCGCGCGCGGGTTGCGGGCACGGTACAGGCCACCCTGGGCCGGTGCCGCGCACGGCGGCACACTCTGACGGGTTTGCCGCGGCCTGCGCTCGCCTTCCCTCCGGAGCACAACGCGCGCCCCCGCGCACACAGCGACCGCGCCCGGCAGGACAATCGACAGGCGAGCCCGGGTCAACAGCCGGCGTCGAATAAACGTTAAGCGGAGTCGAGCACAATCCGTAGCGCCAAGGCGCCCGACAAGCCAACAGCGCACCGCTCGCACTGCCATGACGCGCCCTACAACCTGCCCGCCTCACTTCATCCAGCGCACGATCCCCGCCACCCCGTCGACCGCCACCTGCGCCCCGTCCGGGATGCGCACGGTCGCTTCGAACACCCCGAGCACCATCGGCACGCCGCGCTCGCGCGCGATCGACGCGAGATGCGAGGTGCTGCCGCCCAGTTCGGCGACCACGCCCGCGACCCGCGGCAGGATCTCGGCGAGCGCCGGTCCCGCGACGGTGGTGACAAGGATATCGCCCGGACCGACGCGCGCGAGTTCGCACTCGCAGTTGATCACGCAGGCGCGGCCGGTGCTCCAGCCCACCCCCGCCGGGTGACCGGTAAGGCGCGGCCGGTTCAACCAGATTTCGTCGGGCACCACCGAAGGCTGCATGTGCAGCGGGCGCGCCTGCAAAAGCTTGAAGCCATGCTCGTCCGCCGCCCATTCGATCTCGACCGGCCGGCCCATCAGTTCCTCGGCGCGCTTCATCATGCGGCCGAGTTCCACCACCTCGTCGTCGGCGAGGCAGCGCGCGGCGAACATCGGTTTGCGCGCGGCTTTCGCGCTGTGCACGCAGCCCATGTGGCGGTACTTCACGCCGACGCCCGCTTCCTTCAGCGCACCCTCGGCGCTCAGCACATAGCGATCGGGCACCACTTCGCCCTGCGCGATCGCGGCACCGAGCCCGCGCGCCGCGT